>NZ_JBHUWC010000027.1:0-31085 GCF_042670225.1 Isoptericola sp. NPDC057191
GGGTGACGACCCGCGGCACCCCTCCGTCGTGCTGGGCCCGGTGTCCGCGTCGACCGACCGACGTCGGCGAGGACACCGGTCGGCGGGGCCGCCCGGTCTTCTCTGCTCGGGTCTGTTCCGGTGCAGCACAGCACCTCGGTCTGTCAGGACGCTTGGCACACTATTTTTTCAGGAAGCTTCGGGAGCGGGCGTCTCTCGGCCGAGGTCGGGCACCCCCGCGTCCACCCAGGCGCGGCGCACCTGCTCGAAGCGTGTCGGCAGCGGGGCCCGCACCGCCCCGTACCGGGCGTTGGTCCGGTGCACGAAGCGTCGCCACGACAGCACCAGCCCCTGCCGGGTGATGGGCAGCCCGCTGGCGACCGTCGTGCCGTGGTCGTGCGTGTGGTGCACGGTCAGCAGCAGGGCCCGCGGGACAGAGCCCTCCAGCTCGGCCGCGAGCTCCGTGCGGACCACCATCCAGTGGCGCAGCACGAGCACCACCTCGGGCGGCAGGCGATGCTCGCGGACCGTGCGGTGCTTGCCGTGCCGCAGCACCACCCTCCCCTCCCCCGGCTCCCGCGCACCCCCGACCCGGCCCCGGCGGCTGGCCGCCGCAGCGTCGGGGCCGAGGTCGAGGTCTTCCGCCCGCACGCGCAGCAGGTCGCCGTACCTGGCGCCCGTCGCGCGCGTGAGGCCGGCGATCACGGCCAGGCGCACCACCTCGGGCTTGCCCCCTGGCCGCAGCGCCTCCACCGACAGCTCCCGCCACACCCACTCCGCCTCTTCCAGCGAGACGGTCGGTCGCGGGTAGCGCGCGGGGGGCGACCCTTCCGCAGGTTCGGCGGGCTGGTCCGGGAGGGGGGCGGACGTCTCAGGGTGCTGCGTCATGGGTCGATCCTGGCGCTTGGCACACTTTTTATGGGGAGGTCGTCGGCGTGTCGCCCGACGCCGTAGCCTCGAGCGGTGAGCAGCCCCGACAGCCCCGCCCCCGCGCCGCTCCCCGGGACCCTCGCCGCGGCAGTCGACCACGAGCTGGTGGTGAAGAAGTCTCGCTTCCTCGCGCGCGTGGCGCCCGTGGTGTCGGTCGAGGAGGCGGACGCCGTCGTCGCCCGGCTCCGCAAGGAGCTCTGGGACGCACGGCACCACTGCGTCGCCCTCGTCGTCGGCACGCACGCCGACCAGCAGCGCTCCTCCGACGACGGCGAGCCCTCCGGCACCGCCGGGGTGCCGATGCTCGAGGTGCTGCGCCGACGGCACGTGACCGACGTCGTGGCCGTCGTGACGCGCTACTTCGGCGGGGTCCTGCTGGGCGCAGGCGGCCTGGTGCGGGCCTACTCCGGCGCGGTCGCCGAGGCGCTCGACCTCGCGGCGGCCGGAGGGCTGCTCCGGCGCCGGGAGGTGCGCACCGAGGTGACCGTGGACGTCCCCCACGCCGACGCCGGCCGGGTGGACCACCTGCTGCGCGACTGGGCCGCCACGCACGACGCGGTGCTCGAGCCCCCGACGTACGCCGCCGTCGCCCGGCTCGCCCTGCTGGTGCCGCCCGCAGCGCTCCCCCGGCTCCGCGACGACCTCGCCGCGGCGTCCGCCGGAGCCCTCGTCCCCGAGCCGGGCGCCGACCGCGTCGTCGACCTCCCCGCCTGACGCTGAGGGTACGAAAACGGCGAGAATTCCGAGCTGGATTCACGCCGTTTTCGTACCCACAACGCTCAGGGGGTGACGCCCTCGGCGGTGACGGTGGCGCCGTCGGGCACGGCGGCGCGTCGGCCCTCGTCGGGCAGCGCGGCGTCCCCCTCGGCGCGCACCCCGGCACCGAACGTCCAGTCCCCGTCGACCGTGAGCGACGTCGCGGCGCGCAGCGACGGCGCCCCCGCCGCGAAGCGCTCGTCGAAGCGCGAGATCGTCTTGTAGGTCTTCGACAGCGTCACCAGCGGCACGTCGACCTGGGCGACCAGCCGGTAGTCGTCCGTGAGCTCGTACACGTCCGAGCGCATGAGCAGCAGGTCGCTCGTCGTCTTCACGGGCAGGAAGCGCTCGCGCCCCACCTCGATCGCCGTGGCCCCCTCGAACACGGCCACGGCCGCACCCATCGCCGACTCGATCTGCACGACGGCGGGCGAGGACGCGTCCGTCGGGTCCACGGTCTTCTCGTTGCGGATCAGGGGCAGCTCCAGCACCCCACCGGTGCGCTCGAGCTCCGCGGCCAGCGCCTCGAGGTCGAACCACAGGTTGTTCGTGTGGAAGTACGGGTGCACCGACGGGTCCAGCGACACCTCGACGTCGTCGGGGTGGGTCTGCGCCGTCTCCCGCTGCACGATGCGCCCGTCGCTCTTGCGCACCACGAGCTGCCCGCCCTTGACGTCCGCCGGGGACTTGAGGCACATCTCCGCCGCGTAGGGCGCGCCCGAGGCGGCGAACCAGGCAGCGATCACGCCGTCGGGTGCGGCGCCCAGGTTGTCCGAGTTGGAGACGCTCGCGTACCGGAAGCCGGCGTCCAGGAGGGCGCGCACGACGCCCGAGGCGTGGAGCGCCGGGTACAGGTCCCCGTGGCCGGGCGGGCACCACTCGAGCGTCGGGTCCGCGGGCCACTCGACCGGTTCGAGGTCGTCCGCGCGCAGCTTGGGCTCGCGGTTCTGCAGGAAGTCCAGGGGGAGGTCGTCGGTGGCGAGGTCGGTGTACGGCGCGAGCGCGGCGAGCGTGTCGTCGCGGGTGCGGAAGGAGTTCATGAGCACCAGCGGCAGCCGGGCGCCCGTGGCCTCTCGCGCGGCCCGCACCTGGCGGACGATGACGTCGAGGAAGCTCAGACCGTCCTCGCCGCCGCCCGGAGCGTCGTCGCGCACCGTCAGCAGCGACTTCGCCCGGTCCATGCCCATCGACGTGCCGAGCCCGCCGTTGAGCTTGATGATCGCGGTCCGGGCCAGCGCGTCCCGTGCCTCGGCGTCCGAGACGTCGAGGTCGGCGTGTCGCGGCAGGTCGACCAGGGGGTCGACGTCGGCCTCGCGCACCAGGCCCGTCTCTCCGGACTCGAGGAGGTGGTAGAAGCGGGTGAAGGTCTCGATCGCGGCGGGGGCGACGCCCTCCGCCGTCATCTTCTCTCGGGCCAGGGCCAGTCCGCGGTCGCTCATGAGCAGCACCCTAGCCGGGGCCGCGCGCCGCCGAGCGGCCGTCCGCGCCCTACTCGAAGCGGGACGGGTCGCCCGCGCCCACGCGCACGACCTCGGGGTATCCCTCCGACCAGTCGACGACGGTGGTGGGCTCGGCCACCACCTCGCCGCCGTCGACGACGGCGTCGACCACGTGGTCGAGCTCCTCCTTGACCTGCCACCCGTCGGTCAGCGGCTGCTCCTGGTCGGGCAGGATCAGCGTGGACGACAGCAGCGGCTCGCCCAGCTCGCGCAGCAGCGCCTGCACGATCGGCGAGGACGGGATACGCACACCGATCGTCCGCTTCTTGGGGTGCGCGAGCCGCCGCGGGACCTCGGCCGTGGCCGGCAGGATGAACGTGAAGGGGCCGGGGGTGGCGGACTTGATGGCGCGGAACGCCGTGTTGTCGAGCCGCACGAGCTGTCCGAGCTGCGCGAAGTCGGCGCACACGAGCGTGAAGTGGTGGCCCGCGTCGAGATGGCGGATCTGGCGGATCCGCTCGGTGCCGTCGTGCTGACCGACCCGGCAGCCCAGGGCGTAGCCGGAGTCGGTCGGATAGGCGATGAGCGCACCGTCGTTCAGCATCGCGACGACCTGCCCGACCGCCCGGGGCTGAGGGTCGACCGGGTGGACGTCGAAGTAGCGGGCCATGCCCGGAAGCGTATCCCCGGGCCGCGCTCCCCCACCCGGCGAACGCGACGCGCCCGCGGGGCCCGTCAGTCCGCGAGGGCGCGGCGCAGCTCGGTCTCGCTCGCGTTGCCGCCCGAGCAGACGACGCCCACCCGCCGGCCGGCGAACTGCTCCGGGTGGCTGAGGACGGCGGCCAGGGCCGCGGCGCCCGCACCCTCGGCGACCGTGCGCGCACCCGTGAGGTAGGCACGCTGGGCGGCGGCGATCGCGTCGTCGTCCACGAGCAGGAAGTCGGCGAGCCGGTCGCGCAGCACGGCCTGGGTGAGCGCGAAGCCGCACCCGACGGCGAGCCCCTCGGCGCGCGTGGCGTTGGGGGCGGTGCGCAGCTCGCCGGCGCGCCAGGAGTCGTGGGCGGCCGGGGAGGCGGCCGCCTGCACGGCGACCACCCGGAGCCCGGGCTCCAGCGCGGCGGCGACGAGACACGCGGCCGCGGCACCGGAGCCGCCGCCGACCGGGACGACGAGGACGTCGAGGTCGGGGGCCTGCTCGAGGAGCTCGAGGGTGGCCGTCGCGACGCCGGCGACGAGGACGGGCTCGTTGGCGGCACCCACGAGCCGTGCGCCGCAGGTGGCGGCGACCCGCCCGGCCTGCTCGCGGGCGTCGTCGAACGTCTCGCCGTGCAGCAGGACCTCGGCACCGAGCTCGCGCACCGCGCGCTCCTTGAGCGGGTTCGGGTGGTGGGGCATCACGATCGTGCAGGGGGTGCCGGTGTGCCGGGCGGCGTACGCGAGGGCCTGCGCATGGTTGCCGGTCGAGTACGCGACGATGCCGCGGCGACGCTCGTGGTCCTCGAAGCCCAGAAGGAGGTTGAGCGCGCCGCGCACCTTGAACGCGCCGGTGTGCTGGAGGTTCTCGTGCTTGACGACGAGGTCGACGCCGGCGGCGCCCGCGGCGGCGGCCGCGCGGTCGAGCTCCGGGTGGCGCAGCGCCGGCGTGCGGACCACGAGCCCGTCGATCCGCCGCGCGGCGGCCAGCACGTCCCGCATCGTCGGGGGCGCCGGCACGTCGCCGGAGGGCGGGGGTCCGGGCACGGAGGTCGAGGTCGTCATCATGGCAGCATCGCGCGCGGACGACTGATAGGTCCAATGCCTGTTCTGACTACCCGTCATAGGCACTGTCGATGTGTCGTCGTAGGCTGGCTCCGTGTCCGTCGAACCCGCTCCCCCGCCGCACCTCGATCTCACCCGGCTGCGCGTGCTCGCCGCGGTGGCGCGCACCGGCTCGGTGACCGCCGCCGCCCGCGAGCTCCACTATGCGCAGCCGTCCGTGAGCCACCACCTCGCGCGGCTCGAGGCGGAGGCAGGTCTCCCCCTGCTCCAGCGCGCGGGCCGCGGCGTGCGCCTCACCGAGGCCGGCCGGCTGCTCGCGGCGCGGGCCGAGGAGATCCTGGGCCGGGTCGAGGGCGCGCGCCGCGAGCTCGACGCTCTCGCCGGGCTGCGCGCGGGGCGGGCCCGGCTGGCCGCGTTCCCGTCGGCGCTGGCGACGCTCGTGCCCGCCGCGGTCGCCGGGCTGCGCGCCGCGCACCCCGGTCTCGGCGTCGGGCTGGTCGAGGCCGAGCCGCCCGAGGCGGTGGCCGCGCTCCAGGCCGGTGACGTCGACGTCGCCCTCGTCTTCCAGCACACCGACTCCCGGCACGCGCGCCCCGCGATGGACCTCTCACGGTTCGAGGTCACCGTCGTCCACACGGAACCGATCGCCCTGGTCCGGCGGGCCGCCGACGGGCCTGCCGACGGGCCTGCCGACGGACCTGCCGACGGACCGGGGGCCGACGCCGACCCGCCGCCGTTGACGGACCTGCGGGACGCCGCGTGGATCGCCGGCTGCGAGCGCTGCCGCGCCGACCTGGTGGCTCGGTGCGCGACGGCGGGCTTCTCGCCCCGCATCGCGTTTGAGACCGACGACTACGTGGCCGTCCAGGCGCTCGTCGCCTCCGGCGCGGGGGTGAGCCTGCTGCCGTCGCTGGCCCTGCGCGCGCACCGCAACCCCGACGTCGTCGCGCAGCACCTGCCGGGTGCGACGCGGCAGGTGCTCGCGCTCACCGTGGGGGCGCCCACGCCGGCGGCGCACGCCCTGGTCCAGCGGCTGGTCGAGGCGGGCGGCGCCGGCCGCGACTAGCGTGGGGTGGTGCCTGCGCAGCTCCTGGCCGCGCCGCCCGCCGAGCCGTCCCCCGGGCTCCCCTCCGTGCTTCCGCCGGGGCTCGCGACCTGGTTCGAGGGGTGGTGGGCCACCACGGACTACGACGTCGCGCGCGAGGTGCTGCAGCGCGGCGTCGCGGTCCTGCTGTGCCTGGCGTTCGTGCAGGCCCTCGCGCAGTTCCGCCCTCTGCTCGGGGAGCGTGGGCTGCTGCCCGTGCCGGCGTTCACGGCACGGGTCCGGTTCCGCCAGGCTCCCTCGCTGTTCCACGCCCACTACTCGGACCGCTTTCTCGTGGTGGTCGCGGGCCTCGGTACGGCGGGCGCCGCGGCTGTCGTCGTCGGGCTTCCGCAGGCGGGTCCCTGGTGGGTCACGACGCTGGTGCTGCTGGGGCTGTGGGCGGCGTACCTCTCGGTCGTCTCCGTGGGGCAGCGCTTCTACGGCTTCGGCTGGGAGACCCTGCTGTGCGAGCTGGCGTTCCTCGCGGCATGGTTCGGGTCGCCGGCGGTGCCCGTGCCGTTCCTGCTGGTCCTGGCGGCGCGGTGGTTGCTGTTCCGGGTGGAGCTGGGCGCCGGCCTGATCAAGTGGCGCGGCGATCCGGCGTGGCGCGACCTCACCGCCCTCGACTACCACCACGAGACGCAGCCCATGCCCGGGCCGTTCAGCTGGCACGCCCATCACCTGCCGCGCTGGTGGCACCGCACGGAGGTGGTGGGCAACCACGTGACGCAGCTGCTCGTCCCGTGGCTGCTGTGGCTGCCGCAGCCCCTGCCGAGCGTCGCGGGCGGCGTCGTCGTGCTGACGCAGGGGTGGCTCGTCCTCACCGGCAACTTCGCGTGGCTGAACTGGGCCACGATCGTCCTGGGTGCGGCCGCGGTGTCCGACGGCGTGTGGGAGGCCCTGCTGGGCCGGCGCAGCGCGGCGGCTCCCGTGCCGGTGCCGGGCACGCCGGTTGGCTACCTGGTCGTCGTGGCGCTGGTCGCCCTGCTGCTGGCCGTCCTGTCCGTGCGGCCCGCGCTCAACCTCGCGTCCCGGCACCAGAAGATGAACGCGAGCTTCGAGCCCCTGCGCCTCGTCAACGCGTACGGGGCGTTCGGCAGCGTCACCCGCCGCCGGGACGAGGTGGTGGTCGAGGGCACCCTGGCGGACCACCCCGGACCGGACGACTGGCGCGAGTACGCGTTCCGCGGCAAGCCCGGCGCGGTCGACCGTCGCCCGCCGCAGGTGGCGCCGTACCACCTGCGGCTCGACTGGGTGCTGTGGTTCGTGCCGCTGGGCGCCTCCGGCCCGTGGATCGCCCGCCTGTGCCTGCGGCTCCTGGAGGCCGACCCGGCCACCCTGCGCCTGCTGCGGCGCGACCCGTTCGACGGGGCCGCACCCCGCTGGGTGCGCATGCGGCTGTACCGCTACCGCTTCACGACGCGCGACGAGCGCCGCCGCTCGGGCGCCTGGTGGGTGCGCCACGAGCTGGCGACGCTCGTCGACCCGGTGGACCTGACGGCCCTGTCGCGGCTGCGGTGACGGGACGGTGACCGCGACGGTGGCCGTCAGACCAGCGAGTCCTGCCAGGCGGCGTTGAGGGCGGCATAGTGCCCGTCCCCCGCGGCCAGGTCGGCGGGCGTCCCGTCCTCGATCACGCGGCCGTGCTCCATCACGAGCACGCGGTCGGCGATCGCGACCGTCGACAAGCGGTGCGCGATGATGATCGCGGTCCGGTCGGCCAGCAACGTCTGCAGGCCGTGCTGCACCAGTCTCTCGCCGGGGATGTCGAGCGACGACGTCGCTTCGTCGAGGACCAGCACCGCGGGGTCGGCGAGGAACGCGCGCGCGAAGGAGAGCAGCTGCCGCTGCCCGGCGGACACGCGCCCGCCGCGCTTGTTCACGTCGGTGTCGTACCCCTCGGGCATGTCCATGATGAACTCGTGCGCCCCGACGGCGCGGGCCGCCGCCTCGATGTCGGCCTGCGGGGCGCCCGGCCGGCCGAGCGCGATGTTCTCCCGCACGGACCCGCTGAAGAGGTACGCCTCCTGCGTCACCATGACCACGGCGCGCCGCAGGTCCGGGGTCGACAGGTCGCGCACGTCCACGCCGTCGAGCAGCACACGGCCCTCGCTCGCGTCGTAGAACCGGGTGACGAGCTTCGCGAGGGTGGACTTGCCGGCGCCCGTGGTCCCCACCAGCGCGACGGTCTGCCCCGCCGGGATGGCGAGGTCGAGGTCGGGCAGCACCACCGGGCCGTCGCCGTAGCGGAACGTGACGTCCTGCAGGTGCAGGGCGCCTCGCGCGTGCGGCAGCGACACCGGACGGCGGGGCTCGACCACCGTCGGCTCCTCGGCCAGCAGCCCGGACACCTTCTCCAGCGCGGCCGTGGCGGACTGGAACGAGTTGTAGAACATGCCGAGCTGCTGGATGGGCTGGAAGAACCGCTTCACGTACAGCAGGGCGGCGACGAGCACGCCGACGTCGAGAGCGCCGGAGAACACCCGCCACCCGCCCACGGCGAGGGCAAGGGCGACCGCCACGTTGCCGATGAGCACCAGGCCCGGCTGGTAGCGGCCGTTGACGCTGAAGATCCGCAGGTTGGCGTCGCGGTACTCCTCGCCGAGCTTGTCGTACTCGGCCTCGGTGGTCGACTCCCGGCGGAACGCCTGGACGGCCCGCATGCCCGTCATCGTCTCGACGAACTTCACGATGAGCCGGGCGGACGTGGTGCGCTGCTCGCGGTAGAAGACCTGCGAGTGCTTCTGGAACCAGCGGGTCAGGAGCCAGGCCGGGACGAGGGCGACGGCCAGCACGAGGCCCGAGCGCCAGTCGAGCAGGAACAGGCTCAGGCCCGTGAAGACCATGAGCATCAGCGAGGACACGACGCCCGTGAGACCGCCGTCGAGCAGCTCGCGCAGCGCCTCGAGGTCGGACGTCTGGCGGCTGATGATGCGCCCCGACGTGTACGACTCGTGGAACTCCAGGCTGAGCAGCTGCGTGTGCCGGAACACCCGCCGGCGCAGGTCCAGGAGCACCCCCTGGGCGATGCGCGCCGCCTGCCGCACGTACGCGCCGGCGCACACGCCGCCCACGACGGCCGCGACGAGGTAGGCCGAGCCGACCAGCACCAGGGTGCCGACGTCGCCGTCCATCAGGTCGGGCACGGCCTCGTCGATCGCGAGGGACACGAGCCACGGACCGGCCACCTGGCCGAGCGTGGAGGCGACGACCAGGACGCCGGCGACGCCGAGGGCGCCGCGCCGGGGCCGCAGCATCTCGCCGAGCAGACGCATCGAGCGGGACCGGACAGCGCGCGAGGTCTCCTTGTCGAGGCGGGTGGCGTCGTCCGAGGTCGCGTCGGTGGGACGACGGCGCGCGTCGGTCACGTCGGCGGAGTCGGCGGGCTGGGCGGGATCGGCGGGACCAGCGGGACCGGGCGTGGTGGGGCGGCTCACCGGTTGACCTCCTCGGTCTGGGTCTGCTCGGACGGCTCCCGGTCGGCGTGCTCGGCGCACTCCTCCCAGTCCTGCTCGAGGCTGGAGATGACGTGCCGGTAGTGGGCGTCCGTCGCGAGCAGGTCGCTGTGGGTGCCCACGGCCGTGATCCGCCCGTCCTGGAGCACCGCGACGCGGTCCGCGAGCGCCACGGTGGAGGGGCGGTGGGCGATGACGAGGCTCGTGGTGCGGTCGAGCACGGCCCGCAGCCGGGTGGTGACGGCTTCCTCGGTCGCGACGTCGAGCGCGGACAGCGGGTCGTCGAGCACGAGCACGGCGGGTCGGGCGGCAATGGCGCGGGCGAGGGCGAGGCGCTGGCGCTGCCCGCCGGACAGAGACAGCCCTTCCTCCCCGATCCGCGTCTCGACCCCCTGCGGCAGGTCGGCGACGAAGCCGGCCTGGGCCACCTCGAGGGCCTCGTGCAGGCGACGCTCCCGTTCGGTCTCGGGCACGGCGTCCGGTCCTTCCTCGGGGACGCCGAGCAGCACGTTGTCCCGCACGGACGCGGAGAACAGCGTCGGGTCCTCGAAGGCGACCGCCACGGCGCGTCGCACGTCCTGGCGACGCATGCGCCGGACGTCCACGCCGTCGAGCAGGACCTCGCCGCCGGTGACGTCGAAGATGCGCGGCACCATCATCGCGAGGGTGGACTTGCCGGAGCCGGTGAGCCCCACGAGGGCGGTGGTCGTGCCGACGGGCAGGTCGAGGTCGACGTGCTCGAGCACGGGGTGGGCGGAGTCCTCGTACCGGAACGACACGTCGCGCAGCTCCAGCCGGCCGTGGGACTCGCCGACGTCGACGGGGTCGGTGGGGTCGGCGAGCGGGTTCGGGGTCTCCATGACCTCGAAGAAGCGGTCGACCGCGGTCCGGGCGTTCAGCGTCATCGAGAGCGTCATGCCGAGGTCGATCACCGGGCCGTTGATCACGGCGGCGGTGAGGAAGAACGCGACGAGGCTGCCGACCGTGATCTGGCCCTGCGCGGCCAGGACCGTGCCGAGCACGAGGCACACCGCGAGGGTGATCTCGGGGATGAGCTGCAGCGCGGTGGTGACGGTGGCCTGGTTGCCCGCCTTGCGGATCTCGGTCTGCCGCAGTTCCTCGGCCTGGTCGGTGAACGACTCGAGGGCGTCGCGACCGCGGCCGAAGGCCTTGAGGACGCGGATGCCGTGCACCGACTCCTCGACGGTGGTGGCGAGGTCGCCCGACTGGTCCTGCGACAGCCGCGCGATGACGCGGTAGCGGCGCGAGAAGCGGAACGCGATGACCGTGACGGGGATCGCGCCCGCGAGGTACACGAGGCCCAGCCAGCCGGCGGTGGCCAGGAGGATCCCGACGCCGACGACGATCGTCACGGCGCTGACCACGAGCTGCAGGAGGCCGAAGATCAGCCAGCGGCGCAGCAGGCCGAGGTCGCCCATGATGCGGCTGAGCAGCTGGCCGCCCGGCCACCGGTCGTGGAAGGCGACCGGCAGGTCCTGCAGGTGGCGGAACAGCGACATGCGCATCTCCGCCTCGATCCGCGTGCCGGGGTACATCACGAGGTTGCGGCGCAGCAGGACGAAGCCGGCCTCGGCGACGCCGAGCACGAGGACGAGGACGACGGGGACCACGAGGGCGCCGAGGTCGTGCGCCGCGGCGCCCTCGGCGAGCGGGCCCTCGACGAGCTCCTGGAGCACGCGCGGGATCGCGAGCGCCGCGAGGCTGGCGCCCAGCGCGGAGAACAGGCCGCCGACGAGGCGGGGCACGGCCGGCCGGACGTACGGGTAGAGCCGCCGGACGGACGCGATCGTCGAGAGCTCGGAGCCCGCGGGTGCGGCGGGGGCGGCTGCGCCGGGCGGGCCGGCGGACCCGCCCGGCGGGGTGCCGGGCGCGGCGGGTCGACGGGATGCGGAGGAGGCGGAGCTCCTCCGGGGACTGTCGGAGGGATCGGCGCTGCTGGCGCCTCGGCTGCTGCTGCGCGGTGCGCGCGTGGTGTCGGGCATCACAGTCATTCTCTCACCGGCCGCCGACACCCTTGCCCCGGTCACCCGGCATGTCACCCGATCGGGACACCGCTTACCGTCGTCCGGCGTGCCGGGAGCGCCGCGTCCTGCCCCGGAACGTCGCCCTGCTCGCGCTGCCCGGTCTGGTCGAAGAACGCCAGCTCGTGCCTGCACGACCCGTGGAAGGCTGCGGCCATCCGCTCCTGGACGACCGGGCCGGCAGCGCCGGCGACACGGCGGAGGATCGCGACGGCCTGCCGGGTCGCGGCGGCGAACGCCTCGTCGGCGTACGTGCCCAGCCAGGCCGAGTACGGATGGCCCGGGCGGTCCAGGGCCGCCAGCCGCTCGCCGACGTCCTGGTAGATCCAGTAGCAGGGCAGGACGGCCGCCACGAGGGTCGCGTAGTCGTCGCCGGCGGCACGCAGGTGCTCCAGGTAGGCGGCCGTGGTGGCGCTGGCCGGGACGTCCCGGGGCTCGCCCCCCAGCCAGCGCGTGTGCAGGTCGAGCTCGGTCACGAGCGCACCGTGGGCCCCGCCCGCCCAGAAGGCCTGCTCGGCGCGGGTGGGTGCGAGCTGGCTGACGCGGGCGAGGCAGCGCGCGTACTCGCGCAGGTAGATCGCGTCCTGCTCCAGGTAGGTGCGGAAGTGCCCGGGGGCGAGCGACCCGTCACCGAGAGCACGCACGAAGGGCAGGTCGTCGACGGCCGCACGCACGGGTGCCGCGTGGTCCCACCAGCGCGCGACGACGTCCCGCCCCGCCGGGCCGCCGTCTGGTTCTGGAGCCGGTGCTGGAGCCGGCTCGGGAGCCACGGCGCCGGACGGCGTGCTGCCCGCCAGGTGGTCGACCGGACCGTGCCCGGCGCCGACCCGCAGCGCCTCCCCCGCACGGATCGCCGCGGTGAGCCACGCCTTCGTGCCACGCAGGGCCTCGGCCCAGTCGCCGGTGCGGACGTACCGGACGGCCAGGCCGCTGGACAGCGAGCAGCCCGTCCCGTGCGTGGCCGTGGTGCGGACGCGCTCGCCCGGGACCTCGACCAGCACGCCGTCCGGGCCCACGAGCGCGTCCGGCGCGCCGGCGTCGGCACCGGCACGCGCGCGGGACCCGTCGAGGTGCCCGCCCTTGGCGAGGACGAGCACGTCGTACCGGGCGGCGAGACGCCGCGCCTGCCGGAGCGCCGCGGCCCAGTCGGCGGCGGGCGGTTCCTCGGCGAGCACGGCGAGCTCCGGCAGGTTCGGGGTGACGACGTCGACCCGGGGCAGCAGGTCCCGCACCGCACGCTCGGCCGCCGCGTCGAGCAGACGGTCGCCGCTGGTGGCCACCATCACCGGGTCCAGCACCACCGGGGGGCGCGACGACGTGGCGCCGCGCGGCAGCCCGTCCAGCCAGGCCCCCACGGCGCGCGCGACGGGCGCGGACGCGAGCATGCCGATCTTCACGGCGTCGATCGCCACGTCGTCGGCCACCGCCTCGAGCTGCGCGGTGAGGAACTCCGCCGGCGGGACGTGCACGCCGCGCACGCCCCGGGTGTTCTGCGCCGTCAGCGCGGTGAGCGCCGCCATCCCGTACCCCCCGGCCGCTGCGACGGCCTTGAGGTCCGCCTGGATCCCGGCTCCCCCCGACGGGTCGGAGCCGGCGACCGCGAGCACGCGGGGCCGGCGAGGGGCGGCTGTGGTGGCGGCGAGCGGGCCGCAGCCCACGCCGGTGGAGACCTCGGTGGAGTCGGAGCTGTCGTGACGCGCGCGCACGCTCATGTCGACATCCCTTCGCTAGTACGAGCTAGATCAGGTTCGACGGGTGTGATCTCAGCGTCTCGTCGCCGGCCGGGGCCGACGGGCGAGAGGCACCCCGTGTCGTTCGGCGTCACGGTAGCCCACCGCCCGCGGGGACCGCTCGCCCGTCCGCCAGGGAGCTCCCCCGCCCGGGATAGGGTGCGGGGGTGTCCGTGGTCGTCCGTCGTGTGCGCGAGCTTCTCGTCGCCGGCACGACGCTCAGCATCGCGGCCGCCGCGCACCTCGTGGCCGGTGGCACGCTGCCCGGCACCCCCCTGGCCTGGCTGGTCGTCCTGGCGCTGTCCGCGCCGCTGGCCGTGTGGACCGCGCGCCGTCGCCTGACGCTGCGCCGCCTGCTGCCCGCCATGGTCGCGCTGCAGCTCGTGCAGCACACCGCGCTGTCGGTCCTCGGCGCGGGCGGCGGCGGGACCGGCTCGGCCACCGCCCTGACGGGGCACGCCGCCCACGACCTCGGCCCTGGCTCCCTGCCGCCGGCGACCGCCGCGGTGCTCCATCACCACGCCGCCGTGGGCGGGACGGCCTCCTGGATGCTCGCCGCGCACGCCGCCGCCGTCGTGCTCACGGCCCTGCTGCTCGCGGCCGGTGACCGGGCCGCCGCCAACGTCGTCGCCCACCTGCGGCACGTCGCCGTCCTGGTGCAGAGCGCGCCGGCGCTGCCCGTGGCACGCCGGCGGACGGTCGTCAGCGCCGCAACCTGGAGCCCGCGACCCGGGAACGCCCGCCGCCGCCCCGCGCCTCGCGGGCCCCCGCGGCTGTCCGGCGCCCTCCTGCGCGCCGCCTGAGCCTGCCCTGGTCCGAGGTCGGACGAGGGCAGGTCCCTCGTCGTCCCACGACTCTCGACACTCTGGAGCAGACAGCCATGTCCACGACCACCCCTGCCCGTGCCCGGCGCACCCGCCGCCTCGCCGGTACCGCCGCCCTCGCCCTCCCCGCGCTCGTGCTGGCGGCCGGCGCCGCGTCGGCGCACGTGACGGTGACGCCCGACTCGGCCGCGGCCGGCGCGTACGCCACCTTGACGTTCAAGGTCCCCAACGAGTCCGCCGACGCCTCGACCACCCGGGTGAAGGTCACCCTGCCGTCCGACACCCCGTTCACCAGCGTGTCGGTCGAGCCGGTGCCGGGCTGGACCGCGAAGGTCACCCAGGCTCCCCTGCCCGAGCCCGTCGAGGTGCACGGCACCGAGGTCACCGAGGCGCCCGCGGCCGTGGTGTGGACCGCCGACGACGCGGACGCCGCCATCGCGCCGGGCGAGTTCCTCCGCTTCACCGTGTCGGCGGGAGCCGTCCCCGAGGGGGTCGACGCCCTCACGCTGCCGGCCACGCAGACCTACTCCGACGGGGAGGTCGTCCAGTGGGACCAGGAGGCGACCGGCGACACCGAGCCCGAGCACCCCGCTCCGGTGCTGCACGTCGAGCCTGCGACCACCGAGGGCGGGCACGGGGACGCCGCGTCGGCGGGCACGGCGGCCACCACGGGCACGGCCGACGCCGGTGACGGGTCGGGCGACACGCTGCCCCTCGCGCTGGGCGCCGCCGGCCTCGGCCTCGGGCTCGTGGGCGCCGTGACGGGTTTCGTCGCGCTGGCCCGCACGCGGACCCGGACGGCGCAGCGGTGACGCCGCGCGGACGGGACGCGCGCCGCGGCGGAGCCCGGCGCACGCTGCTCGCGGGCATCGGTGCGCTCGGGCTCGCCCTGGCGGGCGCGGTTGGCGCGGCCGCGCCCGCGAGCGCCCACAACGTCGTGGTCGGCTCGACCCCCGAGGCGGGCTCCACGGTCACCCAGGCGCCTGACTCCGTCGACATCACGTTCGACGACGTCGTGCTGAACCTGTCCGCGGACGGGTCCAGCACCGTGGTCTCGGTGACGGATCCCGCCGGAGCCGAGCGCGCCACCGGGTGCCCCACCACCCAGGACCGGACGGTGTCGGTGCCGGTGTCGCTCGGTCCTGCGGGCACGTACACCGTCGACTGGCGCATCGTGTCGGCCGACGGTCACCCGACCAGCGGGAAGTTCTCGTTCACGTACGACCCGCCGGCCGGGTCGTCCCCGGCGGACCCGGCGTCCCCGGCAGCGGGGTCGGCGGCCTGCGGCGCGTCGGCGGCGCAGCCCGACGGCCAGGACGCCGGAGCCGGCACGGGCGCGGACGAGGGCGGGGCGTCGGACCTGGTCGTGGTGCTCGGCATCGCGGGCGGGGTGGTCGTCCTCGCGGGCGCGGCCGTCCTCGTGGCGCTGCGCGTGGCGCGCCGGCGCGGCTGACGCGACCCGCGCGGACCTGTGCGGAGGACGACCGGGGGCGACGTGGTCGGGCAGGGGCCCGGTCACGCCGCCCCCGGCTCTCCACGCCGGGCGGACGCCGCCTACGATGCCGACCATGGATGCGGGGCAGATCGTCGGGATCGCGACGGGCGTCGTCGTGGTGGTGGTGCTGGTGACGGCGGTGGCCGTGTGGGCCGCGCGCCGCCGGAGGGCCGCACGCCAGAGGGTGTCGGCACGGGAGGCGGAGCTGGGTCGGCTCGGCGCGGAGGCCGGTTCGGCGCTGGTGCGCACCGACGAGCGGGCCCGCCTCGCCGAGGACGAGCTCGCGTTCGCGGTGGCCGAGCTCGGTGAGCGCGAGACCCGCGACCTCGCCCCGACCCTGCGGCGGGCGCGGGAGAGTCTCGGCGAGGCGTTCCACCTCAACCAGCTGCTGCACGACGAGATGCCGGACACCGACGAGCAGCGGCAGGAGTGGTCGGCGCGGGTCGTCGACCTGTGCCGCTCGGCCGGCGGCTTCCTGGACGAGCTCGACCGCGGCCTGGCCGGGCTGCGGCAGACCGTGCGGGCGACGCCGGACGTCGTCGCCCGCGTCGACGGCGAGCTGGCGCGGGTGCGCGAGGCCATCCCCGCCGCGCGCGCGGACCTCGAGCGGCTGCGGGGCCAGTACGCCGAGCGGGCGCTCCTGCCCGTCGCGGACAACCCGGACCAGGCGGAGCGGCTCCTCGAGTTCGCGGGCCGCAGCGCGGCCGCGGCGCGCAAGCGGCTGACGACCCAGCAGGTGGCCGAGGCAGGAGCGGCGGCGCGGGCGGCCGAGGAGGCCGTGCGCCGGGCAGAAGGCCTGCTGCGCGCCGTCGACGACTACGAGGCCGAGGCGCTGCGCGCCGAGGCGGCCCTGGGGGCGATCGTCGCCGAGTCGCGGGCTGAGCTCGCCCAGGCGCGCGCCCTGCCGGCCGCGGAGCGGGCGGGCCGGATCGACGGCGCGGTCGACGCGCTGGAGAGCGCCCTCGCGGCGCTGCCCGCCCCCGGTGAGCCGGGCGACCCGGTCGACGCGCTGACCCGCGTGCGCGAGGCCAACACCGCGCTCGACGACGCGGTGGCCGAGCGGGCGGAGCGTGACGAGCGCGTCCGGCGGGCCGTCGCCCGCCTCGGTCCCGCGCTCGACGACGCGGAGCGGCAGCTCGTGGCCGCGCGGTCCGTGGTCGACGACTACCGCGCACCCGTGGGGCCGGACGCGCGCACGCGCCTCGCGGAGGCCGAGCGCGAGGTGGCGCAGGCGCGCACCGCCGACGACCCCGAGCGCGCGTTCTCGGCGGCGCGGCGGGGTGCCGCCCTGGCCGCGGAGGCCGCGACGCTGGCTCACCGCGACATCGCGCGCGCCGGCCAGGGGCAGCGGTGGGACGGGGGCTACAACGGCGGGTACGGCGGGTACGACGGCGGCTGGCAGGGTGACCGCCGTCGCGGGGGCCGGAGCGGCTCGGACGTCTTCGGCGCCGTGCTGGGTGGGATGGTGCTCGGCGGGATCCTCGACGACGTCGGGGACCTCGGGGACATGTTCGACTGACCGGTCCGGCGGGTTGGCGCGACGGACGGTGCGTGCCACCGACGCCGTGCGGTGCGAAGGAGGACGGGATGACCACCACGGTGCGACGCCGCGTGCGGGTGCACGGCCGCGTGCAGGGCGTCGGGTTCCGCTGGGCCGCCCGCCAGGCTGCGCTCCGGGCGGGCGTCGCAGGACTGGTCCGCAACCTCCCGGACGGCACCGTCGAGGCCGAGGTCGAGGGCACGGAGGAGGCCGTCGCCGCCATGCTCGAGTTCCTGCGTGCGGGCCCGACGGCGGCCGTCGTCACCGGCATCGACGTCGAGGACCTGCCGACGCGCGGCGAGACGGCGTTCGAGGTCAGCGGCTGACGCCTGGCGACGCGGTCGGCACGCGTGCCACGACGACCTCGATGACCCCGGCGCGAGACCGCTCGTGCGCCTCGACCTGCAGCCCGCGGTCCTCCACCCACCGCGCGGGACGACGGCCGAAGTGCTCCCCCGCGAGCGGGACGCTCACCACGTCGGCCACCGCCTGCAGCGCCCGCACCGGCCAGACGGTCGACGCGACGTGGTCGGCCAGCAGGAGCCGGCCCCCCGGGCGGAGCACCCGCGTCATCTCGGCCAGCGCGGCGCGGTCGTCGCCGATCGCGCACAGCGAGAACGTGCAGACCACGGTGTCGAAGGAGGCGGTCGGCAGGTCGAGGTCCTGCGCGTCGCCGAGGCGCAGGTCGAGGTCGTCCAGGCCCAGCTCCGCGGCGCGGCGGCGCGCGACGTCCAGCATCCCCGGGCTCCACTCGACGCCGGTGTACGCGCCGTCTCCCGCGACGACCGCGCGGGGATAGTGCGGCAGGTTGAGCCCGGTGCCCACCGCCACCTCGAGCGTGCGTCCCTCGGCGCGGCCGCACAGCGCCCGGCGCACGTCGGGGAACATCCGCCGCTCGACCGCGGCGAACGCGCGGTCGTAGCCGTTCGCCTCGCGGTCCCACCGTCGGCGCAGGCGCGCCGCGCGCGGGGTCGTGGCTCCGTCGTCGCTGGTCACCGGTCCACCCTGGCACGCGCGGACGTCGCACGACATCCCTCGGGGCACGGGGTGCCCACCGGACCGCCCGCGGGCCGCGACCGGCCGCGCGACCACGTACCATCGCGCACGTGACGAGTCCCACCCACGCCCGACCCCCCCGCCGCCGAGGCGTCGGCAGCGCCGTGGTGGGCGGCGTCGGCGAGCTGCTCATCACCCTGGGCGTGGTGCTCGGGCTCTTCGTGGTCTGGCAGCTGTGGTGGACCTCGGTGGAGGCGAACGCCCAGGCGCAGGAGGCCGTGCAGGAGTTCCGCGCCACGCTGCCACCGGCCAACCCCACGAAGGCGGAGCTGCGCACGGACGACCCGCCCGTCCCCGACAAGGCCGGCTACGGCGAGACGATCGGCACCCTCATCGTGCCCCGCTGGTACGGGCTGACGAACAACGCCATGCCGATCGCCGAGGGCACCGGCATGGACGTGCTCGACCAGGCCAAGGCGGGCCACTACGAGTCGTCGCAGCAGGTGGGCGACATCGGCAACTTCGCGCTCGCCGGCCACCGGCGCACCCACGGCAACTCGTTCCGGCACGTCGACGAGCTGCAGGAGGGCGACCAGGTCATCGTCGAGACGGCGAAGACGTGGTACGTCTACGAGGTCACCAGCCACGAGATCGTCACCCCCGACCAGGTCGACGTCGTGGCACCGGTCCCCCACCATCCCGACCAGAAGCCGACGGAGCGGCTGCTCACGCTCACCACGTGCCACTCCCTCACGCTCGGCGAGTACGGCAACGACCACCGCTGGATCACCTACGCGAAGTTCGTCGGCTGGATGGACCGCGCCGACGGCACCCCCGACCAGGTCCGCTGAGGCAGGAGTCGACATGTACGCGTGGATCTTCCGCCACCTGCCGGGCAACGTGTTCTGGCGTGTCCTGCAGTCGCTGGTGCTCGTCGCCGCCGTCGTGGCGGTCCTGTTCCTGTGGGTGTTCCCCGCGATCGCCCCCTACCTGACGCTGCTGGAGGGCGACCCCGCCGTCGGCTGAGGACCAGTCGGCCGAGAATCCCAGCGTCAGCTGCTCTGCCGCACCACCAGCTCCGGGTCGAAGAGCACCTCCTCGCGTGCCGTGCCGGGGTGGTCGATCTCGCGCAGCAGGATCTCGGCCGCGGTGGTGCCGATCGCCCCCGCGGGCTGGCGCACCGTGGTCAGCGGCACGGCGCCGGTCGTGGCGAACGGGATGTCGTCGTACCCGACGAGGGCCACGTCCTGCGGCACGCGCACCCCGCCGTCGAGCAGCGCGCGCACGAGGCCGAGCGCGTGCGTGTCGTTGCCGGCGAGCACGGCGTCCGGACGGTCGGCCGGCGCGGCCGCGGCGATCCGGCGGCCGACCGCGGCCCCCTCGTCGAGACCCAGGTCGTCCGCGTGGTCGACACGCAGCGACGCGCCGGGCGTCGCCGCCACCACGTCGCGCACCCCCTGCAGACGGCGCCGGGTCTGCTGCACGCGGGCGGTCCCGGTCGCGACGAGCAACCGGCGACGTCCGCCGTCGACCAGGTGCTGCGCCGCCAGCCGCCCGCCCTCGCGGTGGCGCAGCGAGACCGTCGAGAGCCGCTGCGCCGGGTCCTGCTGGTCCACGACGACCACCGGCTGGCCGCGGTCCTTGCGCGCGACCAGCCCCGCCATGTGGGCGTCCGACGGGGCGACGACCATGCCGTCGAAACGCAGCTGCTCGAACAGCGCGACGAGGCGCTCCTGCTGGTCCGGGGACTCGTGGGTGCTGCCCGTGACGAGGGTGAGGCCGGCCCGCGCGACCACACGCTCGACGGCGCGCACGACGTCGGCGAAGAACGGGTTGGAGGCGTTGATGACCGACACGCCGACGATGCCCGACCGCTGCCACCGCAGCTGGCGCGCCGACAGGCTGGGGACGAACCCGAGCTGCTCGACGGCGGCACGGATGCGCGCCGTCGTCGCGGGCGCCACCTTCTCCGGCCGGTTGAGGTCGTTCGAGACGGTCGCGGCCGACACGCCCACGTGCCGGGCGACGTCATGGATGGTCACCACGGCCACACCCCCGTCAGGATGGCCTCATGACCTCGGGATCGACGGCCGCGGCGCCGACGCCGCGCTTCGGCATCAAGCTCACGCAGGACGCGCCGATCGGCACGTTCCGTCAGGTATGGAGCACGGCCGACGAGGCCGGCTTCGACCACGTCTGGGTCATGGACCACCTGGCCTCGCTCGGCGCGGACGACTCGCGCCCGATCTACGACGCCTGGGCCATGCAGGCGGCGATGGCGGTGGCCACGTCGCGTGTGCGGATCGGCTGCATGGTCTCGGGCAACTCCTACCGGCACCCAGTGATGCTGGCCAAACTCGCCACGACCGTCGACCAGCTGTCCGGCGGGCGGCTCGAGCTCGGTATCGGCGCCGGCTGGAACGAGCACGAGCACACCATGTACGGCCTCGACCTGGGCAGCGTGCGCACCCGGATGGACCGTCTCGAGGAGTCGCTGCAGATCCTCAGGTCCTTGTGGACGCAGCCGCGCACCACGTTCGACGGCGCCCACTACCGGCTCGCCGACGCGGTCGCCGAGCCCAAGCCCGTCCAGCGCCCGCACCCGCCGATCTGGGTGGGCGGCTCCGGACCGCGGCGCACCCTGCGGCTGGTGGCGCAGTACGCCGACGCGTGGAACGACACCTCCAGCACGCCGGAGCAGGTCGCCGCCCTCGGCGACGTGCTCGACCGGCACTGCGCCGACGTCGGTCGCGACCCGGCGCAGATCCGCCGCACCGTGCAGCTCCGGCTGCGCGAGCACGCCCTGGCCGACCTGCCGGGACTGGTCGAGCGCTACCAGGCGGCCGGGGTCTCGGAGTTCGTGGTGGTGCTCTCCTCCGGCGAGCACGCGCTGCGCGAGCTCGACGACGTCGCCGCCGCGCTCCCGCGGCTGCGCGGCGCCGTCTGACGACGGCCGCGTCGCCATCACGCCGCCCCCGCCTGCGCGGCGTGCAGGGTGGCGTACCGGGCGCCGCGGCGCATCAGCTCGTCGTGGCTGCCCACCTCCACGACCCGCCCGTGCTCCAGGACGACGATGCGGTCCGCGGCCCGCACGGTGGACAGCCGGTGCGCCACGACCAGGGTCGTGCGGTCGCGCATGAGCCGGTCCAGGGCGTCGCGCACCGTGGCCTCTGCCTCCGGGTCCAGGGCGCTGGTGGCCTCGTCGAGGAACAGGATGCGCGGGTCCCGCACCAGCGCGCGGGCGATCGCCAGCCGTTGCCGCTGCCCGCCGGACAGGCGGGCGCCCCGCTGACCCACCACGGTGTCCCAGCCGTCCGGCAGCGCGTCGACGAACTCGAGCGCGTTGGCGTCGCGCAGCGCCGCCCGGACACGCTCGTCGGTCGCCCCGTCGTCGCCGGCATCGCCGGCGTCCAGGCCGTAGGCCACGTTCTCGCGGATCGTCCCCTCGAAGAGCACCGACTCCTGCGGCACCACGGAGACCGACCGCCGCACCGTCCGCAGGTCGAGGTCGGCCATGTCGGCACCGTCGAGCAGGAGGCGGCCCGCGGTGGGCCGCACGAACCCCAGCACGAGGTTGAGCAGCGTCGACTTGCCCGAGCCGGAGGGGCCGACGAAGGCCACCGTCTCGCCCTCGCGCACCTCGAGGTCGACGTCGTGCAGCGCGTCCTCGGCGGCGTCCGGGTAGCGGTGCGAGACGTGCTCGAGCCGGAGGTGCCCGCGCACCGCCCCGACCTGGCGACGCCCCTCGTTCTGCTCGAGGTCGGGCTCCGCGAGCACCTCGGCGATCGAGCGCACCGACTCCACGCCGCGCGCCGTGACCGGCACGAGGTTGAGCACCTGCGTCAGGCCCTGGGTCAGGAGGCCGAAGTACGTCGACAGCAGCACCACCTCGCCGGGGGTCACGGCGACGATCCCGCTGAGGGACACGACCGCCGCGAGCACGAGGCAGCCCACCCCGAGCAGCTGCATCGCGACCCAGGACACGGACGCCACCCGCCCGTTGAGCAGGTCGAGGCGCAGCGCGGCGCGGCGCACCTCGTCGGCACCGTCGGCGACCCGCGACACCGCGGTGCGCTCCAGGCCGTGCGCACGGGTCACCGGGATGAGGGACGCCATCTCCCCCACCTGGGCGGAGAAGCCTTCGATCTCGCGCCGGAACTCCTCGTTGCGCGCCCGCGAGCGCCGCGCCATGGTGCGGCGCACGAGCAGCGCCGTCGGGATGGCGAGCGCGTAGACCGGCAGGAACTCCGGCACCTTGATCGCCGTCATCGTGACGGCCCCGATCATCACCATCGCGGCGGACAGCAGGGGGTGGGTGACCTGCTGCAGCATGAGCTCGACGTTCTCGACGTCGCGCACCACCTTGCTCTGCACGACGGCGGAGCTGGCTCGCGAGTAGTAGCCGATCGACAGCGCCTGCAGCCGCTCGACCAGGGCGTTGCGCAGCGCGGCGCCCGTGCCGCGCACCACGGTCATGAAGTTGCGGGTGTACACGAGGTGGTTCGGGTAGTTCTGCGCGAGGAGCACGACCGCGAGCGCGAACCACAGCAGCACGGACCGCACGGTGCCGCCCTCGGCGACGATGTCGATGACCGCACCGGTGATCACCGGCAGGAACCACAACGGCGTCTCCTTGACCGCGAACGCGGCGAGGGCGACCGTCATGCGGCGCGGCTGGGTCCCCAGCAGGCGCAGCAGGGACCGCACCGGCCGCTGGCCGTCGAGGAGGGGTTGGTCGGACGAGCTGGCAAGGGCTTTCCGGCGCACGAATCGATTCTAGACGGCGGCGGTGACGCAGGTCCTGCGACGCGCGCCTCGCCCCTCGGGGACGGGCGCGCCGCCCGCCCGCCGGTGCGGCGCTCGCCACAGTGGCCCCCGGACGGTCGGTGGGCCCCTGCGACGCGACTAACCTGATGCCGTGGCTACCTTCTCGAGCGTGACGCGCCAGCACATCCTCCGGGCGATCGAGGAGCACGACGACCGCGGCGCCGACGCCTTCGTCGGCGTCTACGGGTTCCTGCCCACGCCGGGGCACACCTTCGTGCACGAGGACCGCACCTACGACTCCAAGGCCGTGCTCGGCGTCGCGCACAAGTACGCCACGGGCGTCCCGGCCCGTGCCGAGGACCTCGTCGACGCCAAGTGTGACGACGCCGCGATCCTGCGCAAGCACGGTTTCGTCGCCACCGCGCCGGCGTCCGCGGCTCCTGCAGCCGCCCGCAAGGCCGCCGCGCCGCGGCGCAAGGCCGCGAGCGCCCCGACCCGCAAGCAGGCCGTGCCGGAGCCCGAGCTCGCGATCTGCCCGACCTGCTTCACCGCGCTGCCGGCCACCGGCATCTGCGACGAGTGCGGCTGAGACTGCCGGGCTGCGTGCACGGGGTCGTCGTCGACTGCTGATACCAGCCGGTGGTCAGGTGGTCCCGGTCGCGGCGCACTGCCGCGCCCGCGCCGCCTGGCGGGTGAGGTGCCCGCGCTCGGCGGCGCTCGTCGCGGACTCCGCGGCGACGGCGTAGAGCCGGGCCGCCTCCCCGAGGTTCCCCGCGCGTTCGTGCAGGTAGGCGGCCGCGGCGTCGCGGCGCGGCAGGTCGCCGGGAAGGGCCTCCACGAGGCGCAGCCCGGCCAAGGGGCCGTCGACGTGCCCGACGGCGACGGCACGGTTGAGGGACACCACCGGGTTGTCGGGCTCGAGCCGGACGAGCTCGTCGTACCACTCGAGGATCTGCGGCCAGTCCGTCTCGTCGGCGCGGGCCGCGTCGTCGTGCAGCGCCGCGATCGCGGCCTGCGCCTGGTACGGGCCGAGCCGGTCGCGTGCCAGGGCGCCCTGCAGGATCGCGACCCCCTCGGCGACGCTCGCGGTGTCCCATCGCGCGCGGTCCTGCTCGTCGAGCGGCACGAGCTCGCCGGCCTCGGTGGTGCGGGCGGCGCGGCGCGCGTGGTGCAGCAGCAGGAGCGCGAGGAGCCCGGCGGCCTCGGCGTCGTCGGGCACCGCGGCCACGAGCTGGCGGGTCAGGCGGATCGACTCGGCGGCGAGGTCGACGCCGTCGGCCGGGCTGCCCGTGAACCCCTCGTTGAAGATCAGGTACAGCACGCGCAGCACGGCGCGCACGTCCCCGGGTTCCCCGAACCGCTCCCCCGTCACCGTCCGCTTGGCGCGGGAGATGCGCTGCGCCATCGTCGCCTCCGGGACGAGGAACGCCCGTGCCACCTGCGCCGTCGTGAGACCGCCGACGGCACGCAGGGTGAGCGCGACCGACGACGCCGGCGTGAGCGCCGGGTGGCAGCAGCGGCTGAGCAGCAGCAGCGTGTCGTCGGCCTGCTCGGTGGGGCCGGACGGCGGTTCGAAGGTCACCCGCACCTCCCGCTGGACGCGGGAGGACGCCGAGCGGCGGGCGTCCACGAACTTGCGCCACGCGACCGTGACCAGCCAGCCCTTGGGGTCCTGGGGCGCACCACCGGGCGCGTCCCAGCGCCGTACCGCCTCCAGGAGCGCCTCCTGGACGGCGTCCTCGGCGGTCGCGAAGTCGGCGCCGCGGCGGACGAGCACGCCGAGGACCTGGGGGGCCAGGTCCCGCAGCGTGTCGTCGCGCAGCAGCTCGGTCATCCCGTGACCTCGGCGTTGTCGGTGAGGAACGGGCGCACCTCGATCCACTCGTGCAGCGGACGCCCGCCCGGGCCGGGGGCCGAGGACAGGTAGGCCGCCGCCTCGTGCGCCTGCTCCTGGGTCTCGACGTCGATGACCATCCAGCCCGCGACGAGGTCCTTGGTCTCGGCGAACGGGCCGTCGGTGACCGGCGGACGCCCCTCGCCGTCGTACCGCACGAACGCGCCGCGCGGGGAGAGCGCCTGCGCGTCGACGAACTCGCCGCGCTCCTTGAGGCCGTCGATCATCCGGTCCATGAACGCGATGTGCTCGCTGACCTCGTCAGGCGTCCAGCGGTCCATCGGCACGTCGGTGCCCGGCACGGGCTCGGGGTTGCCGCGGTAGTGCTTGAGGAGCAGGTACTTGGCCATGGCGTCCATCCTGTCGTCGCGGGGCGGTGCGTGTCACCGCCGACACTCCCAGGACGGAGCCGGCCGACGGTTCTCGACATCGCGTTCCCGACGAGTCCTGTCCGCCGTCCGGGCGCACCGGACGTAGCGTGCGGGGGTGAGCACCCCGCAGGGGATCGAGCCCTTCACGCCGCGCACCGACCCGGCCGCGCTGACGGACCTGCGCACCCGCCTGCGCGCCACCCGCTGGCCCGACGCCCCGGACGCCGCCGGGTGGTCGCTCGGCACGGACGCCGACTACCTGCGCGAGCTGGTGGCGTACTGGGCCGAGGAGTTCGACTGGGCGGCCCAGCAGGCGGCCCAGGCGCGCCTGCCACGCTTCACCGCCCACGTGGGCGGCCTGGACGTGCGCTTCGTCCACGTGCGCGCGGCGGCCGGCTCCCGGGGAGCGGTGCCGCTGCTGCTCACGCACGGCTGGCCCGACTCCTCCTGGCGGTACCGCAAGGTGGTCCCGCTGCTGACCGACCCGGGGGCGCACGGCGGCGACCCCGCCGACGCCTTCGACGTCGTCGTGCCCGACCTGCCGGGATTCGGGTACTCGCAGGCGCCCACCGACCGCATCCTCAGCTCCATCGACGTCGCGGGCCTGTGGGCCGAGCTCATGACCACCCTCGGGTACGACCGGTTCGTGGCCGCCGGCGGCGACCTGGGCAGCCACGTGAGCCGCTACCTCGCCCTCGACCACCCGGACCGCGTGATCGCCGTGCACCGCACCGACGGCGGGCTGCCGGTCTGGTCGGGAGACCTGGCGGAGCTCACGCCGCAGGAACGTGACTGGTTCGCCCAGGTCGCCGCGTGGGGCGCCGCCGAGGGGGCATACGCGGCGATCCAGCGGACGAAGCCGCAGACCGCCGCGTTCGGGCTGACCGACTCCCCGGCCGGGCTTGCCGCCTGGATCGTCGAGAAGCTGAGCTCGTGGAGCGACGGCGACATCGCGACCGCCTACACCAAGGACGAGGTCCTCTCGCTCGTCACCGAGTACTGGATGACCGGCACCATCGGCTCGTCGATGCGGATGTACCACGCCAACGCGGCGATCGACCCCGCCCAGCTGGCCCGCCGGGTCGAGGCGCCCTCAGGGTTCGCACTGTTCGCGGGCGACGTCGTGCGCCCGCCGCGGCAGTGGCTCGAACGCACGACGAACCTCGTGCACCTCAGCGAGCCGCCGCGCGGGGGCCACTTCGCCGCGTTCGAGGAGCCGGAGCTGTACGCCGCGGACCTGCGGCAGTTCGTCCGCCCCTTCCGGGACAGCACGGCCTGACAGGTTCGTCTCCGGCCCTCGGGCAGGTCAGCGGCCGAAGAGCCGCGCGAGGAAGCCGCCCGCGGGACGGTCGTCCGCGCCGCCCGGAGCCTGGTCGTGCCCCGGGCACCACTGTCCGGCGGGGACGGCGCGACGCACGTCGTCGACATGCTGGCCGCAGCCCTTCCAGGTCGTCTTGCCGCACTGCTTGCAGGTCACGGGGTAGCACACGAGAAGGTTCTCCAGTTCGTCGTTCGGGTCGTTGTTGTCGTCGTTCAGGCGAGATCAGGCGCGATCAGGCCGGCGCCGGGGTGGAGCCGCTCAGGCGAGCGTGAGGAAGAGCTTCTCCAGCTCCTCGGTGGTGAGGCCGTCCGCACCGAGGGCGTCCGGGTCGGCGAGGCACTCCTTCATCGCGGTGGACACCACGGCGAACCCTGCGCGGTCGAGCGCCGCCGAGACGGCCGCGAGCTGGGTGACGACGTCGCGGCACGAGCGTCCTTCCTCCACGGCGTCGATGACGCCGTTGAGCTGGCCGCGGGCGCGACGGAGGCGGTTGAGGATGCGGCGCTGGGCGTCGCTGTCGGTGGTGAGCATCGGGTCTCTCTCCGTGGGTGCGGCCGGACAGTTCAGACGAGGGCGGGGGCGGGCGTGACGAGGACGTCCTCGGCGCGGTCGCCGAGGGCGGCGCGCAGCGTGAGCATCCCACCGGACAGCGACGCGGAGTCGAACCCGGACTGGGCCAGGACGCGGTGGGCGATGGCGGAACGCACGCCGGAGGCGCACAGCACGCGCACGGGTCGCCCGGCGGCGGCCTCGCGCACCTCGTCGAGGCGGGCGCGCAGCTCGGTGTGCGGCACGTGGAGCGCGCCCGGCAGCATGCCGGAGGCGATCTCGTCGCGGGTGCGCACGTCGAGCACGAGCGCACCGGCGAGGACCTCCTCGACGTCCTGGGCGTACCAGAGCCGCAGGGTGTCGTCGAGCACGTTGGCGCCGACCATGCCCGCGAGGTTCACGGCGTCCTTGGCCTGGCCGTACGGCGGCGCGTACGCGAGGTCGAGGTCGACGAGGTCGGCCACGGACAGGCCCGCGCGCAGCGCCGTGGCGAGCACGTCGATGCGCTTGTCGACGCCGTCGTGCCCGACGGCCTGGGCGCCGAGCAGCAGGCCGTCGCCGGCGCGCACCTGCAGCACGAGGTGCAGCTGGCGCGCCCCGGGGAACCAGCCGACGTGCTGGTTCGGGTGCAGGTGCAGGGTGCGGTAGGCGATCCCGGCGGTGTCCAGCGCGGCCCGGTTCGCGCCCGTCGTGGCGGCCGTCAGCTCGCCCACGCGCACGACGGCGGTGCCGAGCGGCGCAGGCAGCGGCCGGGCCGTGCCCGGGCGCACGATGTCGTCCGCGACCAGCCGCCCGGCGCGGTTCGCCGGGCCGGCGAGGGCGACCGGTCGGCGGGCGCCGGTGACGGCGTCGGTCTGGACGACGGCGTCACCGACGGCCCACACGCCCGGTGCGGACGTGCGGCCGTGGTCGTCGACGACGATCGCACCGCGCTCGCACGCGATGCCCGCGGCCTCGAAGACCTCCGTGTCGGGGCGCACCCCGGCCGACAGGACGACGAGGTCGGCGGCCACCTGCGAGCCGTCGTCCAGGACGACGACGTCGCGCTCGTCCTCGGCGCGGACCGCCTGGGCAGCCGTGCCGACGCGGACGGTGACGCCGAGCCGGCGCAGCTCGCGGGTGACGGGGTGCGCCACCTCGACCTCCAGCGGCGGCAGGACGTGCGGGCCCAGCTCCACGAGGGTGACCTCCAGGCCCGCGAGCGCGAGCGCCTCGGCCGCCTCGACGCCGATGAACCCGGCGCCGAGCACGACCGCGTGCCGGGCGCCCGTCTCGACGTGGGCGCGCAGGGCGCGGGCGTCCTCGACGGTGCGCAGGGTGCGCACCCGCGGCGAGGCGAGGCCCTCGATCGGCGGGCGCACGGCCCTCGCGCCCGGTGACAGCACGAGGGCGTCGTAGGACAGCTCGACGTCGCCGTCGGCGGTGCGGGCGACCACGACCCGGCGGGCCGTGTCGACGGCCGTGACGTCGTGCCCCGTCCGCACGTCCAGGTCCAGCGACGCCCGCAGGGTCGCCGGGGTCTGCACGAGGAGCGACTCGGCGTCGGGGATCTCGCCGCCCACGTGGTACGGCAGCCCGCAGCCCGCGAACGACACGTGCGCGCCGCGTTCGAGGACCACGATCTCCGCGGTCTCGTCCAGGCGCCGTGCGCGGGCGGCGCAGCTCATGCCGCCCGCCACTCCCCCGACGACGACGATCCGGCGGGCGTGGGTGGTGGGCGAGTCGGTGGCAGGTGCGGTGCGGTCGATCATGGCTCGACGATACCCCGGGGGGTATCGAGGTTCCCAATCGCCTGGTCAGCAGCGCGCTCGCACGGGGCGACGCCGGCTCAGTCGTCCTGGGAGCCTTCGGCGTCCTGGGCGGAGAGCGGCGTCGCGATGTCCTCGAGCGACTTCTTCTCGGCCCCGACGCCGAGGAACATCGCGACGATCCCGCCCGCGACCATGAGCGCCGCGCCGATGTAGTAGCCGACGGCGATCCCCGAGATGTCCTTCGCCTGGCCCGCGGACTCGATCAGGCGGCCGAACAGGAGCGGGCCGGTGATCCCGCCGACCGCGGTGCCGACCGCGTAGAAGAACGCGATGCACAGCGCCCGGGTCTCCATCGGGAAGACCTCGCTGGCGGTGAGGTAGGCCGAGCTGGCGCCGGCCGACGCGACGAAGAAGATCCCCATCCCGAACAGGGTCAGCGTCCACGCCGTCAGGCCGCCGAGCATGAGGCCGGCCACGGCCAGGAGGACGCCGGAGACGATGTAGGTCGCGGAGATCATCCGCACCCGGCCCACCTTGTCGAACAGCGGCCCGAGGACGAGCGCGCCCAGGAAGTTGCTGATGGCGAAGAGGGCGATGTAGGTGCCGGTCTGCCCCACGCCCAGGAACGTCTGCAGGGTGTCACCGAAGGTGAAGAAGAACGCGTTGTACAGGAAGGCCTGCCCGATGAACAGCGCGAGGCACAGCACGGTGCGGCGCGGGTACTCCGAGAACACCGTCCGCGCGATGCGCCCGAGCCCCACGGTGTGCCGCTGCCGGACGGTGAGGGTCCCCTCGGGCTCGGCGAGCTCGACGCCGTCCTGCTCGCGCACCCGGTCCTCGATGTCCGTGACGATCCGCTCGCTGTCCTTCTCCCGGCCGTGGATGAACAGCCAGCGGGGGCTCTCGGGGACGTTGCGCCGCACGAACAGGACGCACAGACCCAGCACGGCGCCGAGCGCGAAGCACAGCCGCCAGCCCAGCCAGGCCGGGATCAGCTCCGGGTTCAGCAGCGGGATCGTCAGCAGGGCACCGCCGGCCGCGCCGACCCAGTAGGACCCGTTGATCGCGATGTCGATCCGCCCCCGGTACTTGGCCGGGATCAGCTCGTCGATGGCGGAGTTCACGGCCGCGTACTCGCCGCCGATGCCCAGGCCGGTCACGAACCGCATCGCGAAGTAGTACAGCGGGTTCATGGAGAACGCGGTGAGCACCGTGCCCGTGAGGTAGACGAGCAGCGTGATGATGAACAGCCGCTTGCGTCCGAACCGGTCGGTGAGCTGACCGAAGACGAGCGCCCCCAGGCACGAGCCGGTGACGTACACGGCACCGGCGAGGCCGATGTCCGCGCTGGTCAGGCCGAGGCCCGTGTCGCCCTTGAGGGCGTCGGACAGGTTGCCGACGATCGTCACCTCGAGCCCGTCGAGGATCCAGACCGTCCCCAGCCCGATCACGATCATCCAGTGCCACCGCGCCCAGGGCAGCCGGTCCAGCCGGGCCGGGACGTCCGTCGTGATCGTCCTCAGCGTCGTCGCGCCGCTCTCCGTCGAAGCCATGACCCGGTGATACGCCCGACGAGCGATGCACGCACGACGACCGGGGCTGCCCGGGCGCCGCCGCGGGCGGCGGGAATCTCGGTAGGTTGAGCCGGTGAGGGCATCGGGAGACGCAACCGGCGACGAGGCCGCGCCCCGGCGCGGCTACGCGAAGGGCGCGACGCGTCGTGCGCAGATCCTCGACCAGGTGCTGCGGATGGTCGCCGAGCAGGGGGTCGACGCGTCGTCGCTACGCTCGGTCGCCGACGCGCTCGGGATCTCGCACGCGGCGCTGCGCCACTACTTCCCCACCCGCGACGACCTGCTGGTGGCGGTCTACCGCGCGCACGAGGTCCAGCGCAACGAGTCCGGCGGCCCGGCGACCTCCGCGGTCGGGGGCATGCGGGTCAGCGCCGTCCTCAACCGGGAGGTCCCCGGCCTCGTCCAGCTCTACACGACGCTCGCCGGGGACGCCGTGGGCGAGGGGCACCCCGTCTCGCGGGAGTTCCTGCGGGAACGGTTCGCCCGGATCAGGGCCGGGCTCACGGAGCAGGTCCGCGCGGACCAGGAGGCAGGTCGCATCGACCCCGGCATCGACGCCGGCGACCTCGCCGCCCTCGCGATCGCGGCGTCCGACGGCGTCCAGGTGCAGTGGCTCCTCGATCCGGACGCCGTCGACGGCGCACGGGTGCTGGAGCTGCTGGAGCGTCTCCTGCCGCCGCCACCCGGCGGCCCCGGCGGCCCCGGTGGCCCCGGCGGCCCCGGTGGCCCCGGCAGCTCGGCGGCGGCGGGCGCGGACACGACCAGCTCCTGACGCCGCTGCCCCCGCCTCCCAGCGCCCTGGGAGGCGGGGGCGAGCGTCAGAAGGTCGA
>NZ_JBHUWC010000028.1:0-30852 GCF_042670225.1 Isoptericola sp. NPDC057191
GCCCACGACGCCGGCCTCGAGCTCGTGGGCGACCGCCGCGACGTCGCGGCGTGGCTCGCCGGCCGAGAGCCGTCCGGGCCCGTCTCGGCCACCCAGGACGGGGTCCCGGTGCCGCTGCCCGAGCTCGGGGCGTGGCCGTCGTCGACGGCCCCGACGCCCTGACCTGCGGCGCTGGACGACGGTCGATGTGACGTGCGTCACTGCAGGTCAGAGCCCCGTGTGAGGTTGCTCTCATTCTTTGTGACAGTTTTCACGCGCGGCGTATGGTGTCCGGATGACCTCGAGTGCTACGACTGCTGGGGCCCCCACAGGGGCCGACGTCGACGTCGTCCTCATCGGCGGCGGGATCATGAGCGCCACCCTCGGCACGCTGCTCCAGCAGCTCGAGCCGTCGTGGTCGATCCGCATCTACGAGCGGCTCGACGACGTGGCGCAGGAGTCGTCCAACCCGTGGAACAACGCGGGCACCGGGCACGCCGCGCTCTGCGAGCTCAACTACACGCCGGAGCGCAAGGACGGCTCGATCGACATCACCAAGGCGGTGGCGATCAACGAGCAGTTCGAGATCTCGCGCGAGCTGTGGCAGCACCTGCTGGCCACCGGGCGCATCAAGGACGACTCGTTCCTCAGCCACACCCCGCACATGACGTTCGTGCGCGGTGAGAAGAACGTCGACTACCTGCGCCGCCGCTACGAGACGCTGCGCGTGCACCCGCTGTTCCGCGACCTCGAGTACAGCACCGACCGCGCCACGATCGGCCGCTGGGCCCCGCTGCTGACCACGGAGCGCGACGCCGCCGAGCCGATCGCCGCGACCCGCGCGACCTCGGGCACCGACGTCGACTTCGGCAACCTCACCCGCCAGCTCGTCGACGGCCTCGTCGCGAACGGCGCGGAGCTCAAGCTGCAGCACGAGGTGAAGAGCCTCAAGCGCACGAAGGACGGCCGCTGGCGCCTGCGCGTCAAGGACCGCTCCTGGAACGCGCGCACCCGCACCAGCACGGTCACCGCGAAGTTCGTCTTCGTCGGCGCGGGCGGCGGCGCGCTGCCCCTGCTCCAGTCGGCCGGCATCCCCGAGATCAAGGGCTTCGGCGGCTTCCCGATCTCCGGCGAGTTCCTGCGCACCGCCGACCCGGAGCTCGTCGCGCAGCACCAGGCCAAGGTCTACGGCAAGGCGGACGTCGGCGCCCCGCCGATGTCCGTGCCGCACCTGGACACCCGGGTGGTCGACGGCAAGACGTACCTCATGTTCGGCCCCTACGCCGGGTTCAGCCCCAAGTACCTCAAGAAGGGCAAGTACCTGGGCCTGGTCACCTCCCTGCGGGCCAACAACGTCACGTCGATGCTCGGCGCCGGCCTGAAGAACCTCGACCTCACCCAGTACCTCGTGGGCCAGCTGATGGCGGCGCCGGAGACCAAGTTCCAGGCGCTGCAGCAGTTCATGCCGACCGCGCACCCGAAGGACTGGGAGAAGATCACCGCCGGGCAGCGCGTGCAGGTCATCAAGCGCGACGCCGACGGCAAGGGCGTGCTGCAGTTCGGCACCGAGATCGTCACCGGCGCCGAGGGGTCCATCGCGGGCCTGCTCGGGGCCTCGCCGGGCGCTTCCACCGCGGCCTCCGCGATGGTGGACCTGCTGGAGCAGTGCTTCCCGTTCCGGTTCACGAAGTGGCGTCCCGAGCTCGCCTCGGTCATGCCGAGCCTCGACGGGGTGCCCGCCGACGCCAGCACGATCGACGCCACCCCCGTCCCCGAGTCGCCGGCGTACCTGCACGCCGACGGCGTCCTGGACGCGGCGGTCTACGACTCGCAGGCCGACTCCCGGTTCTGAGCCCCCGCACCGCGTCGGTGCACGGCCCCTTCCTCGGCGGCGTCAGAGAGCCTGGACGATCTTGTCCACCTGCTCCCTGGCGTCGCCGAAGAGCATCCGGGTGTTCTCGCGGAAGAACAGCGGGTTCTGGACGCCCGCATACCCCGTGGCGAGCGATCGCTTGAAGACCACGACGTCGCGCGCCTTCCACGCCTCGATGACCGGCATCCCTGCGATGGGCGACGACGGGTCGTCCTGCGCGGCCGGGTTCACGGTGTCGTTGGCGCCGATGACGAGCACGACGTCGGTGGCGGGCAGGTCGGGGTTGACCTCCTCCATGCCCAGCACCACGTCGTAGGGCACGCGCGCCTCCGCCAGCAGCACGTTCATGTGGCCGGGCAGGCGTCCCGCCACCGGGTGCACGCCGAACCGCACCGTCACGCCCCGCGCCCGGAGCCGCTCCGCCAGGTCGGCGACCGGGTGCTGCGCCTTCGCGACTGCCATCCCGTAGCCGGGCACGACGACGACGGACCGCGCCGCGGTGAGCAGGGCCGCCACCTCGTCGGGCGACGTCTCACGCACGTCCCCGCCCGCGGCGGCGTCTCCCCCGCCGCCCCCGCCACCGGTGCCCGTGGCACCCGCGCCGAAGCCGCCCAGGACGACGGACCAGAACGACCGGTTCATGGCCCGGCACATCAGGTAGCTGAGGATCGCGCCCGACGCGCCCACGAGCGCGCCGGTGACGATGAGCAGGTCGTTGCCGAGCGTGAAGCCCGCCGCCGCAGCGGCCCACCCGGAGTACGAGTTGAGCATCGAGACGACGACGGGCATGTCGCCGCCGCCGATCGCCGCCACCAGGTGCCAGCCGAGACCGAACGCGACGAGCGTCATGACGAGCAGCGGCAGCACTCCCCCGCCTGCCAGGAACCAGGCGAGCAGCGCAGCGCAGGCGAGGAGTGCCAGCAGGTTGAGCAGGTGCCGCGCCGGCAGCGTCAGCGGTGCCGACGGCAGCCGGCCCGACAGCTTGCCGAACGCGACGACGGAGCCCGTGAAGGTCACCGCGCCGATGAGCACGCCGAGGAACACCTCCACGCGGTGCACGGTGTCCCCACCGGCCGCCGGCGCGGCCAGGTACGAGCCGTAGCCCACCAGCACCGCAGCGAGGCCGACGAAGGAGTGCAGCAGCGCGATGAGCTCGGGCATCTGCGTCATCTCCACGCGCCGCGCCCGCCACGACCCGACGGCGGCGCCCACCACGAGCACCAGGAGGATCAGGCCGGCCGTCACGGGCCACGGCCGCTGCGACCGGTCCAGGGCCAGCGCGACCGTCGCGACGATCGCGAGGCCCATGCCCAGCATGCCGAGCACCGTGCCGCGCCGGGCCGACTCCTGGGCGGACAGCCCCGCCAGGGACAGCACGAACAGCAGGCCCGCGACCAGGTAGGCGGCCTGCGCCACCGACGCCACGCTCACGACGCACCCCCGCCCGTGCGCGCCGGGACGTCCTCGCGCCGGAACATGCCGAGCATCCGCCGCGTCACGAGGAACCCGCCGAACACGTTGACGCTCGCCAGCGCGGCGGCCACGACGGCGAGGACCGTGACCAGCAGGGACGAGTCACCGATCTGCAGCAGCGCGCCGACCATGATGATGCCGCTGATCGCGTTGGTCTGGGCCATGAGCGGCGTGTGCAGCGCGTGCGTGACGTTCGAGATCACGTAGAAGCCCACGACGACCGCGAGCGCGAACACCGTGAGGTGCCCCACCGCGTCGGGCGGGGACGCGGCGACGAGCAGCCCGACGGCCACCGCCGCCAGCGCGCCCAGCACGGTGCGGCGCATCGTGCGGCGGCGGCGTGCCGCCTCGGCGTCGGCGGGCGCGGGAGGCGGCGGCACCTCCGCGGCGGACGGCGGCGCGGCCGACACCGGCACGGGCGGCGGTGGCCAGAGCACCTGTCCGGCGGAGGCGACGGTCATGCCTCGCACGACCGGGTCCTCCGGGTCGAGCACCACCCGCCCGTCCTTGCCGGGCGTGAGGAGGGTGAGCAGGTTGGCCACCACGGTGCCCAGCAGCCGCGAGCTGTGCTGCGGCAGGCGGGCAGGCAGGTCCGTGTACCCGAGGACGACGACGCCGTGGTCGGTGACGACGCGCCGGCCCGGCTCCGTCGCCTCGCAGTTGCCGCCGCCGGCCGCGGCGAGGTCCACCACCACGGACCCGGGCCGCATCGCGTCGACCATCGCGCGGGTGATCGTCGTGGGGGCGGTGCCGCGCACGAGGGCGGTGGTGACGACCACGTCGGCCAGGGCCGACTGTTCCGCGTACGCGCGCAGCGCGGCGGCCTCCTGGTCGGCGCTCTGCGCGCTCGCGTACCCGTCGGCGCTCACCTGCTGCACGGCGTCGGCCGCGCGCACCACGTGCGCGCCGAGCGACTCGATCTGCTCGGCCGCCTCGGGCCGCACGTCGAAGGCGTGCACCTCGGCGCCGAGGCTCACCGCGGTGCCGATCGCGGCCAGCCCGGCCACGCCGGCGCCGATGACGAAGACGCGCGCCGGCGGGGTGCTGCCCGCGGCCGTCACCTGCCCGGTGAACATCCCGCCGAACTCCTCCGCGGCCTCGACCACGGCGCGGTACCCGGCCACGTTCGACAGCGCCGACAGCACGTCGAGGGACTGGGCGCGCGAGATCCGCGGGACGGCGTCGAGGGCGAGCGCGGTCACGCCGCGCGCGGCGAGCTCCGCCAGCAGCTCAGGGCTGGTCGCGGGGGCGAGCTGAGACACCAGGACGGCCGCGGGGCGCAGCAGGTCGAGCTCCCCCGGGCCGGGCGGGTGCAGCGAGACCACGACGTCCGCCGCCCACACGTCCGACCGGTCGGCGACGCGCGCCCCGGCCGCGACGTAGTCGTGCGGGGGAAGACGGGCCCCGTCGCCGACGCCGGGCTCGACGAGGACGTCATGACCCAGGTCGACGAGGCGACGCACCGCCTCGGGCGTGACGGCGACCAGGCGCGGGTCCGCGCCGGCCGTGCGGGGGACGCCGATACGCATGGCCGCCCCCTCAGCGCGCGTCGCGCAGCGAGCCCCAGGCCGTCCAGCGGTCGACCTCGACCACGGCGGTGATGCGGGCGCGGTCCCGGACCGCGTACGGCTGCCCGCCGTAGTGGCGCGAGATGCGGTCGGTGTCGGCGAGGTCGTCGTCGTCCCGCCACGCCGTGACCTGGCCCAGCAGCGTGACGTGCGTGTACCAGCTGTCGTCCAGGACGGTGAGGCTGACGTGCGGGTTCGCGCGCATGTGCTGCACCCGCTTGCGGGTGGCGTCGAGGTTCACGAGCACGTGCCAGCCGCCCGCGCCGTCCTCCTCGAGCAGGTACCAGGTCGCCGCGGTGACCGGGCTGCCGTCGGGGCGGACGACGCCGATCACGGCGGGCTGGGGGCGGCGCAACAGGTCGAGCACGGGGGCCGGGAACGGCGGACGGGGCATCGCTGACTCCTCCGGGAAGCGGGCGGGCGGGCGTGCGGTCGCTCGGCGCCGACGCTACGCCCTGGACGTGCGCGGACGCACGCCGTCGTCCCGTGTCGCCCGCGCGCTAGGGTGACCGGCAAGCGCTTCCCCGATCCACGGAGGTCCCCATGCCCCGCACCGTCCACCTCGCCGGCGACTCGACCGCGGGGCCGAAGACCCGCGCCGCGGCGCCCGAGACCGGGTGGGGCATGGCCCTGCCCTACTACCTGGCGGACGGCGTCGCCGTCGCGAACCACGCACGCAACGGGCGCAGCTCGCGCAGCTTCGTCACCCAGGGGCGTCTCGACACCCTGGTCCGCGACCTGCGGCCCCAGGACGTGCTGCTCGTGCAGTTCGGGCACAACGACGCGAAGGCCGACGACCCCGAGCGGTACACGGAGCCCTGGACCAGCTACACCGAGCACCTGCGCCGCTACCTCGACGCCGCCCGCACGGCGGACGCGCAGCCCGTGCTCGCGACGCCCGTCGAGCGCCGCCGCTTCGACGACGCCGGCGACGCCGTCCCCGCCCACGGCGACTACCCGGCGGCGATGCGTGCCCTCGCCCGGCAGGAGGGCGTGCCCCTCGTGGACGTGCAGCGCGCGTCCCTAGACCTGTGGCAGGAGCTCGGGCCGGACGGCACGCTGGACTACTTCTTCCACGCCGACGACGGGCGCCGGGACGACACGCACTTCAACCCGCCCGGCGCCGGCGCCGTGGCCCGGATGGTCGCCGGCGCGCTCCTCGACGCGGGCGTGCTCGCGGAGGACGAGGTGCGCCGCCTCGACGAGCAGGTGCCCGACGCGTGGTTCCGGTGGCTCGACCAGGACCCCGCCTGACCGACGTGGGAGTTCCGCACGACCGGGGCGAGCCGGTACGCTGAAACACGCTGGAACCGGTTCCAGCGGTCGCCCCGAGCCTCGGAGGTCCCCGTGGTCACGCTTCGCGACGTCGCCCGCGCGGCAGGCGTCTCGCTCGCCACCGCCTCGCGCGCCCTCAGCGACGCCCCGCACGTCTCCCCCGCCAACCGCGAGCAGGTGGCGCTCGCCGCCGCGTCCCTGGGCTACCGGCCGCACCCCGCTGCCCGGGCCCTCACCACGGGGAGCACCGGCACCCTGGGGCTCGTCGTCCCCGACCTCGCCAACCCGTTCTTCGCCGCCGTCGCGAAGGGCGTGCAGGCGCGGGCCCACGAGACCGGCCGCGACGTCCTGGTCGCCGACACGGACGAGGACGTCACCGCGGAGCCCGACATCATCACCCGGCTGGGCGACCGCGTGGACGGTCTCGTGCTCTGCTCGCCGCGCCTGCCCGCCGAGGCGCTCGGCGCCCTGCTCGCCGCGCCGGCCGCCGACGGCAGGGTCGCGCTGGTCAACCGCGAGACCCCGTTCGCTCCCTCGGTGTCGTTCGACCTCTCCGACGGGGTGCGCCAGGCGGTCGACCACCTGCGCGCCCTCGGCCACACGACCGTCGCCTACGTCGGCGGTCCCGCCGGCTCGTGGTCGGACGGCGAGCGCCGGCAGGCCCTCGCCGAGGTCGCCGTGGTCGACCTCGGCAGCTTCCGGCCGACGCACGGCGGCGGGGTCCAGGCCGCCGACCTCGCGCTCGCCGCGGGCGCCACCGCCGTCCTGTGCTTCAACGACCTCGTCGCGCTGGGCGTCCTCGCCCGGCTGCACGCCCGCGGCGTCGCCACCCCGGCGGACGTCTCCGTGGTCGGCTTCGACGACGTCCCTGCGGCGTCCCTCGTGACGCCCGCCCTCACCACCGTCGCCGTCCCGCTGGCCCGCGCGGGGCGGGAGGCGGTCGACCTCCTCGCAGGCGCCGCCCGCGGAGGCGACGTCGTCCCGGAGCGCCGCCGCCTGCCCGTCGAGCTCGTCGTCCGCGCGTCCACGGCGCCGCGCGACCCACGGCTCGCCGACACCACCCCCGGCTCCTCCGCCACCGCTCCCGCAACCAGCCCCGCCACCATCCCCCGCACCGCTGATCCCGAGGTCGTGATCCGATGAGCACCGCCCCGCACCACCCGCTCCTGCCGCTCGCGACGCCGTCGACCACCGAGCCGTCGACCACCCCCGAGCCGTCGCTCGACCTCGGTGTCGTCGACCTGGCCGAGGTCGCGCTCCTGCTGCGCCCTGCCGACGACGTCGCCGTGACGACCCGCCAGGTGCCGGCGGGCACCACGGTGCGGCTGCCCGGCGGCACCGAGGCGACCACGAGGTCGACCCTGCCCCGGGGCCACAAGCTCGCCGTCCGGGCGGTGGCGGCGGGCACCGAGGTGCGCAAGTACGGCCAGTCCATCGGGCGGGCGACGCGCGACGTCGCGCCCGGCGACCACGTGCACACGCACAACCTCGGCATGGACGACGGCGCCCGCGCGTACGAGTTCGGCACGGCCCGCACGACCCTGCCGGAGCCGGCGACGCGCCGCACGTTCCAGGGGTACCGCCGCTCTGACGGGCGGTGGGGCACGCGCAACTACGTCGGCATCCTGACCTCGGTGAACTGCTCCGCGTCGACGGCGCGGATGATCGCGGACCAGTTCCGCGGCCCGGTGCTCGACGCGTACCCGCACGTCGACGGCGTCGTCGCCCTCACGCACGACACCGGCTGCGGCCTCGTGCCGACCTCCGAGGGCGCGCAGGTCACGTTGCGCACCCTGCGGGGGTACGCGTCCCACGCCAACATGGCCGGGCTGCTCCTCGTCGGGCTGGGCTGCGAGATGCTGCCCGCGACCTCGGTCCTGGACGGCGTGGCGCTGCGCGACGACCTGCCGGTGCGCACGCTGACCATCCAGGACACCGGCGGGATCCGCGCGACCGTGCGCGCCGGCGTCGCGGCGGTCACCGAGATGCTGCCCCAGATCGACGCGCTGCGGCGCGAGGAGGCGCCGGCCTCCGAGCTCGTGCTGGGCCTCAACTGCGGGGGCTCGGACGGCTTCTCCGGGATCACCGCGAACCCGGCGCTCGGCCACGCGTCGGACCTGCTCGTCGCGCAGGGCGGCACGTCGATCCTCGCGGAGACGCCCGAGGTGTTCGGCGCCGAGCACCTGCTGCTGCGCCGTGCCGTCTCCGAGGAGGTCGGCCGGCGCCTGCTCGACCGCCTGGACTGGTGGCAGGACTACGCGGCCGCGGGCGGCGGCACCCTCGACAACAACCCGTCGCCCGGCAACAAGGCCGGCGGCCTCACGACCATCCTCGAGAAGTCCCTGGGCGCCGTCGCCAAGGCGGGCACCGCGGACCTCGTCGCCGTGCACGAGTACGCCGAGCCGGTCACCGAGCGCGGCATGACCTTCATGGACACCCCCGGCTACGACCCCGTGTCGGTGACGGGGATCGTCGCCGGCGGTGCCACCGTCGTCGTGTTCACCACCGGGCGCGGCTCGGTCCTGGGGTGCAAGCCGACACCGTCGATCAAGGTGGCCACCAACTCGGACACGTACCGCCGCATGCGCGAGGACATGGATCTCGACGCCGGGCGCATCGTGGAGACGGGCCTGTCGGTCGAGGAGGTGGGCACTGAGCTGTTCGAGAAGATCCTCGCCGTCGCCTCCGGCGAGCAGACGGTGTCGGAGGAGCTCGACCTCGGCGCCGACGAGTTCGTGCCCTGGCAGCTGGGCGCGGTCACCTGACCGCTGTGCGGCCGTGACCCGCGGCGTCGCCCTGGCCGTCCCCCGGGCGGCCGGACGAAACCCGCTCACGCATCCGCACGAGGCCGTCGCCGGTGAGCTCGTCGCAGAACGCCGGCCGACCGGCCAGCACCATGACGAGCGCGAGGGTGCTGCCGCGCACCACGGCCCCGTCGCCGTGGGCGAACGGACCGTCGGTGGCCTCCAGGCGCAGGCCCCGCGCGACCGTCCGGCCGGCGACGGTGAAGTCGCGCGCGACGAAGAACCGAGCCACCTCGGTGGTCGTGGCCAAGGGCGGCACACGCGGGAGGCCGAGCGGCGTGCGGATGTCCTGCCCGTGCACGACGACCTCCCCGAGCCACGCCGCGGTGTGCCCCGTCGGGGCGACCGTGCTGGTCGCGATCCCGCGGAACCGCGCCAGCGTCTCCGCGGGCGTGGCGCCCCGGCGCTCCGCCAGCCGGCGCGCGTTGTGCAGGTCGGCGTCGAACCGCGCTCCGGCCATGCTGCGCAGCCATGCCCACCGCCCCGTGCTCGCGCCGGCCGTCAGATGGGCGACGACGTCCTCGACGCTCCAGCTCCCGCACAGCGACGGCGTCGCCCAGGCCGCCTCGTCGAGACCGCCGAGCTCGTCTGCGAGCGCCTCCCGCTCGGCGTGGATCATCGACCAGGTCTCGGCGCGTGGGGTGCTCGTCGTCACGGTGCCAGCCAACCACGGGGCGCCGACGCACGGTTAGGCTCGACGGTGCCCACGACGACGCCGAGAGCTGGAGGTCTGCCCACGTGTCGGGTTCGATGAGTGACGGGATGCGGGTGGCGTTCCTGGACGTGGACGGCACGTACGCCGACCACGGTGCGGTGCCGACGGCCCACGCGGACGCGGTCCGCGCCGCCCGGGGCGCCGGGCACCGGGTGCTGCTGTGCACGGGCCGGCCGGAGTCGATGCTGCCGCCGTCGCTGCTCGCGGCGGGGTTCGACGGGGTCGTGGCGACGGCCGGCGCGTACGTGCGCCTCGACGGCGAGGTCGTGCACGACCTCCGGTTCCCGACGGACCTCGCGGAGCGTGTCCGGCACGTGCTCGACGCGCACGACGTCGCCTACCTGCTGGAGTCCCCGGAGGCCGTGTACGGGCCGGTGGGGCTCGACGCCCGGCTCCGGGCCCGGGGCGACGCAGCGCCGCGCGACATCCTCGACGTGCTGCGGATGCCCGGCGACCTGTCAGCGGTGCGGTACGCCAAGATCAGCTACTTCGACTCGCCCGTCCCGATCGCGGCGCTGCGCGCGGAGCTCGGCCCCGAGGTCGGCATCCTGCCGTCCTCGTACGCCGACACCGGCGACAGCGCCGGTGAGATCCACCTCGCCGGCGTGCACAAGGCGGTCGGCATGGCGGCCGTGGTGGAGCACCTGGGGATCACCCCGGCGCAGGTGGTCGGCATCGGCGACGGGTACAACGACGTCGAGATGCTCGCGTACGCGGGCACGGCGGTCGCCGTCGAGGGCGCGCCCGCAGCGGTCATGGCCGAGGCGGACCTGGTGGTCCCCGGTCCCGCCGGCGGGGGTGTCGCCCAGGCGTTCGCCCGGCTCGGGCTGATCCCGGAGCCGAGCCCCGCCGTCTGACCCCGCCGCGGTGCCACGCCGCCCGCGGCGGGGGCGAGCCCGTGTGGTCAGCCCCGTGTGGTCAGCGTCGAGGCGCGCCGTCCTCGCGCGGTACGCCCCGCGGCAGGACCGCGGCACGGGCGCGGGGATGGTCGATCACCCAGTCGACCTGGCTGACCAGCGGCCACCCCAGGATGACGTCCATGGGCCACGGAAGGTCGGCGTTCGCGCCGGTGAGGTCGACGATCACGGCGAGGGACGGGGCGAACCGGTGCCCCAGGATCGTCGGCCCGGCGATCTCCACCAACTCGGCCTGCCGGGTCTCGCCGGACGCGTCGGACCCCGCATCCGTCCCTCGCGCCGCGAAGAGCCCCGGGTGGCGGGTGGCGAACCCGGCGTCGACGACGGTCACCGACGCCCCGGTGTCGAACACGACGTCGGCAGTCTCCCCCGACGTCCAGCTCGCGGTGAGGGAGACGTGCCGGCCGGGGTCGAGCCGGATCGGCAGGGCGTGTTCCGGCTCCGGGCCGTCGAGGACGAGCTCGCCCTCGACGAGCCGGTAGTGGCACCGGAACTGCGAGAGCACGTCCTGCCCCAGGAGGAACCGGTCGGCGTGAGGCTGGTCGGCGACATCGAAGTCGCCCAGCCGAGCGCCGCCCACGTCGATGGCCGCCCGCCACAGCCGGTGCCTGATCGGAGCGCCGAAGGCGCTCCTGCCTGTTCTCCCCCCGGGGCGTGTGACCGTCCCGGGCGGCGCCGCGATCGACGTCAGGGCGGCCCCGGAGTCCAGCAGCGCCCGGTAAGGGTGTCCGTCGACCGCCAGCTGCAGAAAGGGCAGTGCCTGTCGCGGGTCCTCGGGGTCGTGCACGACGTCCAGGGGGATCGACATCATGGTCTGCACGCTAGCGGCACCCCCGGGCGGCCGAGCCTCGGTCCCCGGTACGGTGAGGTCGGCGGGCCTCGTCGACGCGGCCCGCGCCGCCTGCCGCCCGACGGATGGAGCTTCGATGGCCGACCTGGACGCCCTCACCGCGACGCACCTGGACAAGGCCCGCACCGCCGAGCACGGCCGCAGCGCCGAGGTGGTCGTGCACGACGGCCCGCTGCGCCAGACCGTGCTGGCCCTGCTCGAGGGCGTCGAGCTCGGCGAGCACAACTCGCCGCCCGCGGCCTCGGTGCTGGTCCTGCACGGGCGCCTGCGCGTCACCGCGCTGGAGGGCGACGAGGAGGTCCGCGCCGGTCAGCTGCGGGTGCTGACCCACGAGCGGCACGCGGTGCGCGCGCTGGAGGACTCGGTGTTCCTCCTCACCACCGTGACGAGCATCCCCAAGCCCTGACCCGACCACGACGGGCGGGACCCGGCACCCTTGGTGGGGCGCCGGACCCCGCCCGTCATGAGCGGCTCGCGCGGGTCAGCCGCAGCCGAGCCTCGCCCCCGCCCAGTCGGCGTGGTCGTTGCCGTTGCCGTCCCCGCCGTCGGTCACGACGAGGTCGAGGTAGCGCACCCCGCTGACGTCCACGTCCAGCGCGACCGTCTCGCCGCGGCCGCGCAGCACGGGCGTGGTGGCCAGCGACCGGCCGTCGCCGAGCACCTGGAAGGCGACCGAGCCGCGGGTCTGGACGTCGTCCACCCCGACGGTCGCGGTGAACGACTCACACCGCTCGCCGAGGAAGAGCCGGACCTTCGACGGCGCGTGCGCGCCGATGCCCTTCTCGTAGACGGTCCCCCGCAGCGTGAGGGGCGTGCCGTCGCCGGCCCCCTGCTCGCCGTTGGACAGGTCGCGCTCGACCGGCCCCCAGCCGTTGGACTCGGACACGAACGGCAGGTCGCTGGCCCAGTGCTCGCCGGCGGCCGGCGGCACGACGACGTGCACGTCGCTGCGCGCCTCGACGGTCCGCGGGCCCTTCGGGTCCGCCGTGGTCGTGTACGTCGCGGTCGCGGTCAGGGGGTAGGCCTGGGTGGTGACGTCGCCGCGGGGCGTGACCTTCCAGGTGGTGACGAGCTCGCCGCCGCTGGGCAGCGTGCCCGCCGACGTGGCGTCGGTCGCCTCAACCTCCCAGCCGTCCGGCACGTCGAGGGCGACCTCGACGTCGGCGACGTCGGCCGGCTCGAAGACGGTGAGCGTGGTGGTCACCGTGTTGGCGACGTCAGGCTCGAGGGCGGACCGCTCCGGGTCCACCTCGAGGGACGCGCACGCCGGCACCTCGGTCGCGACGCCGAGGTCCTCGACCAGGAAGTCGTCGAGGACCAGGTCGGCCTGGTCGCCACCGCCGACCGCCTTGCGCAGCCCCACCCAGGTGTCGCCGCAGGTGGACCCCACGACGTCCTGGCTGAACCGCTTCGTGGTCCGCTGCTCGCCGATCGGCGTCGCGCCGGTCTCCACGCTCGTCGGCTCCCCGGACGCCACCGAGTCGTACCCGGTGACCCACTGGTAGTAGCCGCCGCGCCCGGACTGGTAGTCGAAGCTCACCCGGTAGCGGTGCCCGGGCTGGAGGTCGACCGTCGCGGGAGTGGTGCGGTAGACGAGGCCCTGGTTCTCCTCGTGCGCCTTGAGCGACCAGCCGTCGTCGATCACGTCGTCCACGAGCTTGCCGTTCCAGCCGGCCTGCGTGTAGGGCGCGTGCTTCGACGCGAGGTGCGTGCGCGGGTCCGTGACGCCGCCGGCGTCGCCCTTGACGAACGGGCCCCAGCCCTGGGGCACGGACTCGAAGTCGTCGAACGCGACCACGTCCAAGGAGTCCGCGGAGTCCGTGCGCAGGTCCGCCGGCGCCTGCGCTCGCTCGGTCGCCACGACCCGCAGGTCGTCGAGCCGGACGACCGCGTCACCCTCGCCCGCGCGGACGGTCAGGGTGGGCCGCGTGGCCTCGGTGACGTCGAACAGGACCTGCACCCGCTGGTAGTACCGGCTGTGCTTGTCGTCGGCGGCGACCTCGTTGCGCGCGGTCGACCGGCGGACGGTCACCGACGAGCCCTCGACCGAGCGGCCGGGGCCGGAGACCTCCAGCGTCGTGGGACGGGACGCACCCGGCTGCACCTCCACCCAGGCGCTGGCCGCGTAGGTGCCGGGCTGCAGCTCGGCCGTGCGCTGGGTCAGCGAGGCCGGGCCGGCGCCGAGCTGCGCCACGTGCTGCCCGTTGCTCAGCCGCTCACGCGTCACGGTGCCCGACGTCCGGTAGGCGGCCAGGTCGGCCGCGTCGAAGCCGGGGTTCACGAGGGGCGAGCCCTCGCCCCACGCCACCTTCTTCGCCGTCGGCGTGGTGAAGCCGTTGCCCGGCACGGCCGGGTAGAGCACGTACGGCTGGCCGGCCTCGGCGTCGACGGTGACCTTGCCGCCGCGCACCTTCACGACGCCGACCTTCTCGCGGCCCGTGTCGGTGAGCCGGTAGACCGTCAGGGACGACGCGTCGGCGAGGGTGCCCGGGAGGTCCCACGTGGTGGAGCCGCCGGCGGGGTTGTAGTGGTACAGCTTGTCGCCCTGGGCCACCTTGCCCCGCGCGCCGGGCGCGTCGGCCGCGCTCCACGGCAGCAGGTACGTGTCACCGCGCGCCACGACCGCGTCGCCGACCCGGATCTCGCGGTTCGCAGCGCTCGTGCCCCGCGCGGAGACGCCGTCGGCGAAGTCGATCTCGTCGTCCGTCCAGCGCTCGATGTCGTGGTGCTGGAGGAACTTCGTGGTCACGTTGTTCGACCAGATGTTCCGGGAGAACGCGTTCCAGTCGACCTGGCCGGTCCAGCCCTCCCACTCGACGATGCGGGCGTTGCCCAGCAGCGGGTGCGGGTTCCAGGTGTCCTTCTCGCCGTTGCGGATGAAGCGCACGATCTGCGAGTTCAGGCCCTTGTTGGAGGCGCCGCCGTAGTTCTCGTCGGCGGACCAGTGGCTCCACAGCGAGTCCGCCTCGAACTTGTCCGACCACTCCGAGGCGAGCTCGAAGTCGTTCGCCCGTGCGGCGTCCGCCAGGGCCCGCGCCTGCCACCCGTAGTTGTAGTAGACGTCCACGTACAGCAGGTCGAGGTCGCCGCCCGTCTCGTCGGCGAGCTGGCCGATGCGCGACGCGAGGTCGCCGCTGGTGATGTCCCGGCGCTGGTCGATGTAGTACGACTGACCGAGCCAGTTCCAGCCCTCGGCGCTCGGGTCGACGAGCTCCTCGGAGAACGCGTTCGCCTCCGCGTACGACTCGGTGGCGTTGATGTGCACCCCGAAGTCCGCGTTCCAGTCGCCGCCGGACCGGAGCAGGGTGCGCATGTCCGTCAGGCCGCCCGCACGCTCGTTGTAGTTGCCGCCGTAGTCGGGGTGCGCGGAGTCGTGCCCCTCCGACCCGTAGCCCTTGAGCAGCGCCAGCTGGCCGAGGCCGTCGGTGGCCAGCGAGATGTGCTTGACGTCGTCCAAGGTGCGCAGGAACGGGTGGGTGGCCTGCGACGCGAAGTTGAACGGGATGTGCGTGACGACCCGGTCGGGCACCTGGTCGGCGCCCTTCGCCTTCGGCGCGGCGTCACGGTAGGCGATCGCGCCGTCCTGCCAGTCGACGACGCCGTCGCCGTTGGCGTCCGGGGTGAGCACGACGGTGGCCTGCGGCAGCTCCTCCGTGACCGACGAGCCCTTGGCCCGGTAGGTCCACGCGCCGCTCCACACGCCGACGCGGACGTCGTCGCCGTCGGCGCGCGCCTGGCGCTGGAGGCGGTTGCGTTCCTGGGTCGCCTTGCCCGCCGCCTCGTCGTACACGCTGTTGGTGACCACCGAGGCCGCGAGGCCGTTGGCGCTGACGATGGCGTAGGCGGAGCCGACCGGAGCCGCGTTCGTGGCCGTGTCCCGGGTGACGGCGGCGAACGTGTCGCCCTTCGCGTTCCTGTCGGGCGAGATGACGGCCGTGGCGACGCGCGGGTCCGCGTCCGCGGACGAGACGGAGAGCAGGTCGTGCCCCGGGATCTCGAGCGTGCCGACCCGGTGCTCGGCGGTGTCGACGATCTTCGTCACCGCGAACCGGACCTGCCGGCCCTCCACGCGCAGCGCGGCGTCGATGCTGACCCCGGGCAGGTCCGCGAAGGTGAGCCGGTAGGTCGCGGAGTCCGCGCTGCCGCCCGTCTTGGTCACGCTCACGGCGTGCGCCGTGCCGTCGATCGTCACCGCGGTGACTGGGCGGGTGCTGCCGAGCAGCGTGGCGCCGCTCGACCGGTCCGTGTAGCGCAGCACCCGGGGGAAGTCGTCGGCGACCTGGACGTCGAGCGCCGTCGAGCGCAAGGTGACGCCGGTGCTCGCCGCGGCGGTGGCGGACGCCGGCGCCGTGCTCGTGGCGATGGCCGCGGGGGCCGCCACGAGGCCGGCGCAGCCGGTCGCGAGCGCCGCGGCCACCGCGACGGCGCCGCGTGCCGCCCGGGGTGGGCGGACGCGGGGAGATGGGGATCGTCGTGCCATGCGGATCTCTCCTTCGGTCGAGCGGGTCGTCGTCGACCCGCCAAGGCGGTCCGTGCTGGTCAGAACTGCTGGTCAGAACTGCTGGTCAGAACTGCTGGTCAGAACTGCTGGTCAGAACTGCTGGTCAGAACTGCTGGTCAGAACTGCTGGTCAGAACTCCTCGACGTACTCCTGCGCGGCACCCAGGTCGGGGCCGGGGAGCAGCTCGAGGGCCGTGCCGGCGCGATGCTGCTCGAGCACCGTCACCGTGTTCTCCCCGCGGCGCAGCAGCGGCGCGGGGACGTAGAGGGTGCGTTGCGGGCCGACCTCCCAGTAGCGGCCGAGGAGGACGTCGTTGACCCAGACGAACCCCTTGGCCCAGCCGGGCAGCGCGAGGAAGGCGTCGGCGGGCTCGTCGACCTCCAGCACGGTGCGCGCGAGCACCGGGCGCCCGTCCTGCCCCAGGACGCCGGCGTCTGCATCAAGACCGGCACCGAGACCGGCACCGCACGCGTCTGCCCAGAGCGCGTCGGGGCGGGCGTCGGCGAGCGGGACCGGCCGCGACGACCAGCCGTGCACGATGCGCCGGTCCACGAGGACGTCCCGGACGATGCCCTTCGGCTCCCCGAGGCGGGGCCCGTAGTTGACCCGGCCGAGGTTCTCGACCCACAGCTCGAGGGTCACCTCGGCGCCCGTCCCGGCGACGACGACGCCGTCCGCGGCGGTCGCCCGCTCCAGCACGCCCGCGGGGGCGCCGTCGACGAGCACCGTGGCGCGGTCGTGCAGGCCGAGCACGGAGACCGTCGACTCCCCCACGGGCAGCCTGGTCCGCGCACGATAGACCACGAGGCCGGCGTCCAGCCCGAGCTGCTCGAAGGTGCGCGGGCGGGGCGACCGGTCCCCCGGGCCCGCCAGCAGGTCGAGGGCACGCGCCGCCGGACGCAGCACCGGGGCCGGGAGGGTGCGCGGAGCCAGCCGCGCGGGCGGCGCGAGGGCCACCGCGTCATCGTCCCGGGGCACGTGGGGTGAGCGGTAGGGCTCGAAGACCTCCCGCATCGCGACGAGCTTGGCCGTGGCGGTGCCGTCCTCGGCGACGGGCGCGTCGGAGTCGTAGCTGGTGACGGTGGGCTGCAGCACCGTGCCGTCGTGGTTCGCCCCGGCCCACAGCCCCGGGTGGGAGCCGCCGTGCGCCATGTAGAGGCTCACGGACCCGCCGAGCTCGAGGATCTGCTCCACGGTGCGCGCGGCGTCGTGCGGGTCGCGCGTGTGGTGCTCCTCGCCCCAGTGGTCGAACCAGCCGTTCCACATCTCCGCGACGAGGAAGGGCTCGGCGTCGGGGCGGCGCCCGGCGAGGAGGTCGCGCGCCTCCCCCGGCTTGGAGCCGAGGGTCGCCGCCGCGAGCACGCCGGGCAGCGAACCGCCGTCCTGCATGAGGTGGGTGGGACCGTCGGCGGTGAAGACGAGCTCGTCGATCCCGTGGCGCGCGAGCGCGTCGCGCACCCAGGCGACGTACGCGTGGTCGTCGCCGTAGCTGCCGTACTCGTTCTCCACCTGCACGGCGACCACGGGCCCGCCGCGGCCGGCCTGCAGCGCGGCGACGCGCGGCAGCAGCTCCGAGAACCATCGGTCGACGGCGGCCGTGAACCGCGGGTCGACCGTGCGCAGCGCGATGCCCGGGGTGCCGGTGAGCCACGCGGGCAGGCCGCCGTTCGACCACTCCGCGCAGATGTACGGTCCGGGCCGCACGACCGCGTCCATGCCGAGCTCGCCCACGAGGCGCAGGAACTGCTCGACGTCGCGGTCTCCGTCGAAGTCGAACCGGCCGGGCTCGGCCTCGTGCCAGTTCCACGGGACGTACGTGTCGACGGTGTTGAGCCCCATGGCACGCACGCGGACCAGGCGGTCGCGCCACAGGTCCGGGTGCACCCGGAAGTAGTGCACGGAGCCGGACAGCACCCGGTGCGGCACCCCGTGCCGCAGGAGCACCGCGCCGTCGGCGGTCAGCGCGGGCCCGGCGGTCACTTGAGCGCCCCGTTCGCCAGCCCCGAGCGCCAGAACCGCTGCAGGGACAGGAAGGCGACGATCAGGGGCACGACGGCCACGAACGCGCCGATGATCACCATGTGCCGCTCGATCTGCCCGGACTGCACGAGAGCGTTCCACGTGACCAGGCCGACCGTGACGGGCTTGAGGTTCTCGTCGATCAGCACCTGGGACGGCAGCAGGAAGTTGTTCCAGATCTCGACGAACTGGAAGAGGAAGATGGTCACCAGGGCGGGCGACATCATCCGCAGGCTCACCCCGAAGAAGATCCGGCCCTCGGCCGCGCCGTCGAGCCGCGCCGCCTCGACCACCTCGTCCGGCACGGACTGCGCGGCGAAGACCCGCGCGAGGTACACGCCGAACGGGCTGACGATGCTCGGCAGCAGCACCGCGAGGTATGTGTTGACGATCCCGACCTGGGAGAACATCAGGAACAGCGGCAGCGTGAACAGCACCTTCGGCACCAGCACCGCCCCGAGCACGACGGCGAACAGCACGCCACGGCCCGGGAAGTCGAACTTCGCGACCGCGTACCCCGTGGCCGCCGCCACGAGGGTGCCGAGCCCCGCACCCACGATCGAGTAGAGCGCGGCGTTGCCCATCCAGACCGCGAAGATGCCGCCCTTGTAGGCGAAGAGGTCGGCGAGGTTGCCGAACAGGTCGAAGTGGCTGAACCACAGCGGGTTGCCCGCGAAGGTGTAGCCGGCGTCCTTGGTGGCCGCGACGAGCAGCCACCACAGCGGGAAGAGGAAGTAGGCGCTGGTCAGCACCAGGACCCCGGTGACGAGCACCCGGCTGCGCAGCGTCGTCTCGACGGAGTCGCGGCGGGGCCGCACCGCCGCGCGCGGGGCGCTCACGAGGACCTCCGGGAGGTGAGGCGGAAGAAGAGGACGGACAGCACGGCCACGCCGACGGCGAGGATGACCGACTGCGCCGCCGCGTACGGGTAGTTCGCCGCGGTGATCGACGACTGGGCGGCCATCAGCGGCGTGAACTTGGGCCCGATGGTGCCGGTGCTCGACGACAGCACGAACGGCTCGTTGTAGAGCTGGGCGGACCCGATGATCGAGAACACCGCGGTGAGCAGGATGGCGGGCCGCACCAGCGGCACCTTGACGTGCCAGGCGGTGCGCCACGGAGAGGCGCCGTCGAGCCTGGCGGCCTCGAGCACCTCGCCGGGGATCCCCTGCAGCGCGGCGTAGATGATGATCATGTTGTAGCCCGTCCACCCCCAGGTGACGACGTTGGCGACGGACCACAGCGTCAGCTCCGTGCCGAGGAAGTCCACGGTGAGGCCGGTCGGGGCGAGCAGCTGGTTGATGGGGCTGCCCGTCGGCGAGTAGAGGAACGACCACATGAGCGCCGACACGACGGTCGGCACGGCGTACGGCGCGAAGCTCGCCAGCCGGAAGAACCCCTTGCCGCGCGCGGAGGCGGAGTCGATCAGCAGCGCCAGGCCGAGCGCGAAGCCCAGCATCACCGGCACCTGCACGGCACCGAACAGGAGCACGCGGCCGAGCGACGCGACGAACCCGGCGTCGTGCAGGGCGGCGGCGTAGTTGAACCAGGGGTCGAAGACCTCGGTGGGCGGCGTCAGGCCGAGCGCGTCCCGCTCGATGCGGAACAGGCTCTGGTAGACGGCGTAGCAGATGGGCGCGACGTACACCGCCGCGAACAGCAGGACGAACGGCGCGACGAACCGCAGCGCGACGCGGGAGGTGCGGTACCGCGGGCGGCGGGCCCGCGGGGGCACCGGCGCGGGCACCGAGGCGCGCCCGGGCCGGTGCTCCGTGGAGATCGTGACGGTCACGGTCACTCGCCGACCGTGATGCCCTGCTGGGAGAGCTCGTCGATCGTGGCGGCCTTCGCGCTCGTCAGCGCGCCGGCGACGGTCGCGCCGCCCTGGCCCGCGTAGGCCTTCTTCATGTCCGCCGCGAAGGTCCCCATGAGCGTGGACACGCCGGGGCCCCACTGCCAGCCCTCGGCCACGTTCGCGGCCGCGTCGACGAACACCTCGTCCACGACCTGGCCGCCGAAGTAGTCGTCGCCCTGGGTCAGCAGGTCGGACTTCAGGCCGTCGACGGAGGCGGGCAGCGTGCCGGCGGCCTCGATGACCGCGTCGACCGCCGTCGGGTCGGTCGACATGAAGTGCGCGACCTCCCACGCGGCCTCGGGCTCCTCGCAGCCGGCGAGGACCGCGGTGGCGCTCCCGCCGACGTTGCCGGTGGTGGTGTCACCCTGCTCCCAGGTGGGCAGTGGTGCCACGGCCCAGGAGCCGGAGGCGGCCGCGGCGGAGTCCTTGAGGATCCCCTTGAACCAGGCCGCCCCGACGATCGTCGCGATGCTGCCGTCGGACAGCCCGGCCGCCCACTGGTCGCTCCAGATGCCGGCGCCGACGAGGCCGTCGTCCACCAGGCCCTGCCAGTAGTCGGCGACCTCCTGGTTCTCGGGCGAGTCGTTGGTGATCGACCACGTGCCGCCGTCGACCGTGTACCAGGGGGCGCCCGCCTGCCAGGCGAAGCCCGTGTAGTCGAAGTCCTCGTACGTCCCGGTGAGCGCGATGCCGGCCTTCTTGAGCTTCTCGCCGGCGGCCTGGTACTCGGCCCACGTGGTGGGCACGTCGATGCCGTGCTCGGCGAAGACGTCCTTGTTATAGAAGAGCACCATCGGGCCCTGGTCCTGCGGGGCGCCGTAGACGCGGTCGCCGACCGTCACGCCGGACCAGCCGGCCGGGGTGTAGGCGTCCGCGTCCTTCGAAGCGATGTCCGTGACCTCGAGCAGGTTGCCCTCGGAGACGAAGCTCGGCATGGTCTCGTAGCCCACCTGCGCCAGGCAGGGCGCGTCGCCGGCCTTCACCGCGTTGCGGATCTTGTCGTAGCCGCCCTTGTTGCCCGGCTCGATCTCGGTGAACCTCACCTGGACGTCGTCGTGCGCGGCGTTGAACGCCTCGGCGGCCTTGTCGTAGCCCTGCGCCCAGGTCCAGACGTCGATCGTGGTGGGCTCGCCGTCGGCGCCGCCCGCCGTGTCGCCGCCGGCGCACGCCGTGAGGCTCACCGCCGCCAGCGCGGCCACGCATGCCGCGCCGGTCGCCCGCGCCGACCCGTTCACCGTCGAACGCTTCATCTCTGACTCCTTCTGACCACTGTGTACCGAGGAGCGGCACCGACGCCGCACGAGGAATGCGAGCACCATAACCGGTTCTGATATCCATAACAACAGCGCGCCACGGCTCGATGAACGGCCACACCCCTCACGAAAACCGACGTGGCTGTTATGGTCACCACCACGGGAGGTAGCATCGAGCCCGCAGCGTGCCGGGAGCGGCCCGCACGACGAGGGACCGGGGTGAGCCGTGGCACGGGCGTCATCGATGAACGACGTGGCGCGCATCGCCGGCGTCTCGGCGCAGACGGTCTCGCGCGTGCTGTCGGACCATCCGCACGTCAACGCCGCCACCCGCGCCAAGGTGCTGGCCGCCGTCGAGGAGTCCGGGTACCGCCGCAACCGCCTCGCGCGGGCGCTCGTCACCGGCCGGAGCCGCACGCTGGGCGTCGTCACCCACGAGACCGACCACTACTCGACCTCGGCGATCCTGCTCGGCGCCCAGACCGCCGCCCGGGCGGGGGGCTACTTCGTCTCCACGGCGACCACGCCGTCCCTGTCCGCGTCGGCGCTGGCCCACGCCGTCTCACGCCTGCTCGACCAGGGGGTCGACGGCCTCCTCGTGGCCGTGCCGGTGCGCGAGGACGTGTCGTTGGGCGACCTGACCCGGGGGCTGCCGACCGTCGTCCTCGACGGGATGCGCTCGGCGGCCACGGAGGTCGTCGCGGTGGACCAGGTGGAGGCCGGGCGGCTCGCCACCGAGCACCTCCTGGAGCTGGGCCACGAGACGGTGTGGCACATCGCCGGCCCCGAGTCGTGGAACGACGCGACCGCACGCACCGCCGGCTGGCGCCGCGCGCTCGAGGCCGCGGGGCGCACCGTCCCGCCGGTGCTGCACGGTGACTGGTCGCCCGAGTCCGGCCATCGCAACGGGGAGCTCGTGGGGCGGATGCCCGAGGTCACCGCGCTGTTCGTCGCGAGCGACGAGATGGCGTTCGGCGCCGTCCGCGCCCTGGTCGAGCTCGGTCGCCGCGTGCCCGAGGACGTCTCGGTCGTGGGGATGGACGACATCGCGCTCGCCGCGTACGCGTCCCCGCCCCTGACCACCGTCCGTCAGCCGTTCCACGACGTCGGCGGGCGTGCCGTGGAGCACCTCCTCGCCCTGCTCGCCGACCCCGGGACGGTGCACGAGCCGGAGGTCGTGCGCCCGGAGCTCGTGGTGCGCTCGTCGACCGCGCCCCTGTCGCGCTAACGACGCCGCCGCGCGAGGTTCGCGAGCGGCGAGTACCGCGGCACCCAGCGCGCGAGGGCGGCCGCCGAGGCCCCGCCGAGGGTCGCCGTCGCCCACACCCCTGCCGCCAACGACCCGAGCGCGGCGCCCGCCGACAGCCCCAGCGGCCCGAGCGCGTCCCCCGTGTCCTGGAAGAGCCGCCACACGCTGAGGAACGTCGGGCGCACCGCCGCCGGCGCGACGTCGGCGCCCAGCGTCATGACGATGCCCGACCCCATGCCGTTGCCCACGCCCAGCACGGCCGCCACCACCGTCACCGCGCCGACCGTGTGCGCGAACGGCAGCAGGGCCAGGCCGGCGGCCATCGTGAGCATGGACGGGACGGCCACCCACAGCCGCCCGAGCCGGTCCATCACCTTGCCCGCTGGGTAGAACAGCAGCATGTCCAGGGCGCCCGAGACGCCGAAGATCAGGGACGTCACCTCGGCGTCGAGGCCCAGGTGCTCGCCCCACAGCGGGATGACGGTCTGCCGGGCGCCGCGCACGGCGCTCACCAGCAGGATCGCCACGCCGAGCGTGGCGAACAGGTGCCGGTGCTCGCGAGCGACCGCGACGATCGAGACACGAGCGCCGCCCGGTGGCCGCGGGGCGGTCGCCTCCTCCTGGGGCTCGGGGCGCACGAGCGCGAGGACCGCCACCGCCACGAGCGCCGACCCGGCCCCGAGCCAGAACGCGCCGTGCAGGGACGTCGCGGCGATCACCGCGGCTCCGGCGAACGGCCCCAGGAACAGCCCGATGCGGTGCACGCCGGCGAGCGTCGACAGCACCCGGGCCCGCCGCAGCGGGGGTGTGATCTCGGTGAGATAGGCCTGCCGGGCGAGGTTGAACACGGCGTTGGACGCGCCCAGCGCCAGCACACCGGTGGCCAGCCCCCACAGCGCGGTCGTCAGAGCGATCGTCGTGAACGCCAGCACGGCGACGCCACCGGCCAGGAGCATGGCGGTCCGGTCCCCGAGCCGTTGCGCGAGCGCGCCCGCGGGCAGGTCGAAGGCGATCTTGCCGAGCGGCAGCAGCGCCGCCACCAGCCCCGCGACGGTCAGGCTCGCGCCGCGGTCCGTGGCCGTGACCGCGACGACGGGCAGCAGGGCGCCGATGCCGATCTCCAGCACCAGGGTGGGCAGGAACGCTCCCAGGACGACGCTGCGCAACGGGAAGAGCGGCGGGGACGGCACGCGTCCTTCCTATCGCACGGGTGCCCGGCGACGGAGCGCCGTCCCAGCGGGAGGGCCGCACCTCGGCGCGACCCGTCCCAGCGGGAGGGCCGCACCTCGGCGCGACCGGCTCGGCGTCACCGGCTCGGCGTCACCGGCTCATGGCACCCTCGGGCCCATGACAGGCACCCGGGCGTTCGTCGGCGCGTCCACCCTCGACGGCTCCGGCCTCGCACTGGCCCTCGCCCCCGGGCTCGCCCCGGGCGGGCCGGAGACGTCGCCGTCGTTCTTCCACGGCTTCGCGACCCACCCGCAGGTGCTCGCCCGATCCCTCGTGACGCTCGCGGACGTGACCGCCACGCGGTACTTCCAGCACACGCCGTCCACGCAGCGCGACCCGGTGCTCACCGCGCACGGCGACCGGCTGCGCGCGGAGGTCTTCTCCGCCTGCAACGGCGTCTACGCGCGCCTGGACCTCCTCGGCGACGGGCTCGACGGCGGCGAGATCGGCTCCGGCACCACCAACGTGGACCTCGGTCCCGCCACGCGGCGCGCCCTGACCGGCGTGGGCCGGGCGGAGCTGCTGCACCTCGACGTCGGGGTCGACGGGCTCCGGGTGGCCACCCCCGGCGTGCAGGTGGTCGAGCGCCCGGTGGAGATGCCGCCGCGCTGGGTGCGGGCCCTCGGCAACGCCGCCGAGCTGCACCACGGACTGGTCCCCGTGCTGCGGCTCGACGGCGCCGCGGCACGCTCGTTCGTGGCCTCCTTGCCGGCGGCGACGTCGACCGCGCGCTCGGGCTGGCTCACGGCCGCGCCCTCCGGAGCCCGGCTCGCGCCACGCCGCTCGGCGGGGTCGGTGCACGTCAGCGGACTGCACCGTCTCGCCGCGCTCAAGCGGCTCCTGGTGCACGTGCGCGGCGTGACCGTCTACGGCCCGGCCGACGGCGGCGAGGGCCCGGCGCTGGTGGAGGTCGCGCTGCCCGGGGCGCGGGTCAGCGTGGGTCTGACCGCCGAGGCATGGCGCGGGCACTCCGGGGAGGGCTCCCTGCTCGAGGGCCTCGCCGCCCCCGAGGCCTCCGGCGACGCCGACCTGGTGGCCGCCCTCCTCGCGTTCGAGCCCGTCGTCGACGTCGCACGCCTGGCCCGCGACGCGGCGCTCGACGAGCCCCGTGCCCGGTCTGCGCTCGCCGTGCTCGCCGCTCAGGGCCGGGTGGGGTGGGACGCGCACGACGCCGCCTGGTTCCATCGCGAGCTGCCCCACGACCCGGACCGCCCCGAGCGCGACAACCCGCGCCTGCGGGCCGCCCGCGTCCTCGCGGCGAGCGGCGGCGCGCGACCCGACAGCGACGGCTTCCTCGTGCGGGGAAGCGGAGGCGACCACCGCGTCCGTCTCGCTCCCGGCGGCGCCGGTCCGGACACCTGCACGTGCACCTGGTCCCTGCGGCACGGCGGTGACAGAGGCCCGTGCCAGCATGTGCTCGCGGCCCGCCTGAGCGCGGCCGCGCCGCCGGCCGAGCGCCGGTCCGACGACGAGAGGATCCCGCGCCCGTGAGCTCCGTGCCGCCCGTGGACACCGCCCTGGCCACCCCCGCTCTCGCCCGCGCGGTCGAGATCTTCCGGGAGCTCGGCTGGGACGGTGCCGACCCGCAGGACGCCCTGACGCTGCCGCTCGGCTCGCCGGAGCAGCGGCGCGCGGCGCTCGCCGGCCTGCGCCGCGGCCCCTGGCTCCACCACGTCGTTCCGGACGTCCCGGTCACCCTGGGGGGTCTGCACGACCTGGACGACGGCGCCTGGGGCTGGGCCGCTGCCACGGACGTCGACCTCGGGCTCCTCACCCTGTTCGCCGTCCGGCAGGGCGTGGACGCCGCGCGGGCGGTCCGGCTCCTGACGGAAGCCGAGGGTCTGCCGGACAACCTCGTGGCTCGGGTGGTGGCCACTCGCGGGGCGGACTTCGCGGCCCGCTTCGTCGAGCGCGCAGGAACCTCGTCCTGGGGCGAGTTCTCGACGACGACGCTCGGCGGCGTCGTCGTGCTGCTCGTGCACCGGCTCTGCCTCGACGTGCCGGACGACCCCGAGTATCACCGGGACTGGGCTGCCTACGCCGCCGCGACGCTCCCGGGGGCTCCGGAGGAATGGCCGGGACACTGGCGGCCCCTCCCCGCGGACCTGCTGCGGCCGCGGTACGCGGAGCACGCCCGGGCCGCGGTGGCCGCCGGGCTGCCGTCGACCGGCGCGTTCGGCAATACCTTCGCCGCGGCCGTCGACGCCGGCTGGATCGCCCGGGACGAGGCGGTCGACCTCGCCTTCCAGGCCCTGGACGCCGCGACCCGGCCCGGCGACCGCAAGGCGTGGTGCGTCATCCTCACCTCGCCCGGCTCCGCGCGCGTCCCGGGGCTCGCCGCGACGCCGGACGAGATCCTGGCGCGGGCGGATCTGCTGGTCGGCGTGCTGGCCACCGGGGAGGCGCCGCTGGTCGAGGCGTTCGCGCCCACCCTCGTCGAGGGCGCCGACCCCGCGACGCTCGCCGACGTCCTCCTCGTGTCGCTGGCGGTCGCCACGAAGAAGGCGCAGCGCACCGTCCTCGCGGCTGCCGCCCGGCGGGCGGCGGCCGACGGCGGTGCGGGGGCCGAGGTCGTCGACCTCGTCGGGGACCGGGTCGCGGAGCTCGCCGCGGGCCGCGCGCGCCGTGCTGGACGCGTGGGACGTCCCCGGCGGGACGGGTCCCGTGGAGGCCACTGCAGGGGCCTCCGCACCGGGCGCGGGCCGCTGGCGGCCCACCCCGCACGTCTGGGAGGTGCCGCGCTTCGAGCCGCTCGAGGCCACAGGTTCCGAGCTCACCGCGGCGGCGGCCGCGCTCCTGCGCCAGCCCGAGGGTGCGTACGACCTCGCTCTCGAGACCTTCCTCGACCTGGCCGTCCGGGTCGCCCGCCGCGACCCGGACGAGGCGCGCACCGCCCTGCGCGGCGTGGAGCCGTCGTGGCAGGCGGGCCTCGCCCCGGTGCACGCGTGGGTCCGCGGCGAACGCCCTGAGCACGCACCCCGAGCACTCGACGTGCTCGACGCGATCGACGTGATCGACGTGATCGACGAGCTGCGCACGCTCCGCGAGATCCACGATCTCCACGACCTCCGTGACCTCCATGACCTCCATGACGCCGTCGCCGACCTCGACGACCACGACGGACCCACCGGAGTCCTCGGCCGCACGGGAATCGTCAGCCGCACCGGAGTCTTCGGCCCCGTCGGGACCGTCGGTCCGGGGCGGGTGCTGGACGTGCTGCGCGCCCGCGACCGCGGCGTCTTCGCCCGTCTGGGCGAGGTGCCGGTCCTGCTGTCGACCCCGTCTCACGTCGACCTGACCGTCGACCCGGAGGACCTGGCGGACCGCCTCGAGAGATATGCGGCCGCGGACGCGCCGGCGCTCGAGGCGGACCTCCTGCTGGCGCTGACCCGGCTCGACACCGCCGCCACCACGCCCGCGGTCCTCGACCGGCTGCGCGTCGCCGAGGTCCCGGTCGTCGGGCAGGACGGGGACGCGCTGCCGTTCGTGGCGGGCCCGGCCGCGGCGGCGTACGCCACCGACCCCGTCGTCGAGCCCCCGCTCGTACGGGAGGAGCGCTGGGAGTGCTGGCGCGCCGGCGAGATCGTTCTCCCGCGATCCCTGCGCCGCTTCCCCCGCCGCCTCGACACCCGCGGCTATACGGGCCCAGACACCGGTGCGGTGTTCCCCGCCTGGAGCGACGCCGCGGCGGAGATCCTCGCCCACAGCAACGCCCCCGCCCTCGGCGTCGCGCTGCGGCAGGCCGCGCGCCGGGCGACGCCGTTCGGGCCGGCGAGCGCCATCGCCCTGCTGGGCTCCCAGCGCCGTGTCCACGACCGCGCGGCCGAAGACGCCTCCGCCGCGGTGCTCGAGGCGTGGGACCGTGGCCTACTGCGGCCGGGCGTCGCGGACGCGTCGCTGCTGGACCTACGGACCACGCCCCGCGCCCTCGCGGCGTTCGCGGCGGCGACGCTCCGCCTCGCCGACGAGGGGCTCGCGTCGGTGGTCTGGCCCGTGCTCGACGACCTCCTCGCCATCTCCCTCAGCAAGACCCGGCTGCTGGCGGGGACCGCGGAGCTGGCCGAGGCGATGCTCGCGATCGCTCCCGACGCTGCCGCCGCCGTCGTGAGCGGCGTCGCGGGACCCGAGGTCCTCGCCGTGCGCGGGCTGCGGGCGCTCGCCGCACGGCCGGGCTCCTCGCGGGCCGTCGTCGCCGCGCGCGAGGCCGCCGCCCTGCTCCCGCCGGCGCCCGGGGACGCCGCCGGCGCGTCCCCCGCACCGGCAGCGGCGCCCGCGCCCGCGAACGCCCCCGCGGACTTCGACGCCGTCTGGCCTGCGGACCTCGCGACCCTCCCCGCCCTCGACGACGGGGTGGCCATCGCGGCCTCGTGGCAGGACCCGGACGCCCCCACGAAGCTGCTGGCGCTCGACCTGCGGCTCCCTGCCGACCCCGGCCGCGTCTACCGGGTCGTCAAGGTGTGGTCGTACGACCTGGAGAGCGAGGGCCAGTGCGCCGCCGTCGTGCGCGCCGAGGGCGAGGAACCCGGCGCCCGTGACCACTACCGCTCCGAACCCGGCACCGAGGCGTGGCTGGCCTGGGACCCGGAGGCCGGCCGGCTGCGCGCGCACGAGCACCGCAACCGCACCGAGGGCACGGGCGGGCCGCTGCGGATGCCGCCCGGCGGGATCCCGCCGCTCAGCACGGCCCTGCACGCCGTCGCGCTGTCCATGCTGTGCCACGACGGGGACGCAGGGGTCGCCGGGGAGCACGTCGTGCGCGACCTGATCGAGCGCGGGGGCATCGGCTGGGCCGGGACGCGGCTCGCCGCCCGCGCCCTCGTGACCCAGCCCACGGCGAGCCCCGCGCGCATGGTCCGGCTGGTGGAGCGACGTCTGGGCACGCTGCCGGCCCTGTGGCCAGTGCTCACCGAGGCGGTCGCCGCGGCGGGCGCGACCGACGGGCCGCTGCCTCGCTGGCTCCCCCGCGTGCTCGACGTCGCCGCCGCCTCGCTGCCCTACCTCGCGGAGGCCTCGCGTCGCGGCCTGGTCCCCGCCGACGCGGCGGCGTTCCCCGGGCTGGAGGCGATCGCCGCGCGAGCGGGCCGTGCCGTCGGGCCTGCCAAGGCCCGCGCCCTGCTGGCGGCGGTCGAGGCGCAGGGCCTCACGCGCGCCGCGTCGTGAGGAGGAACGCCGGCAGGTGCCGCTCGTCGTCGGCCGGTCGCGCCACGATCTCCGCGTCCGCGACCTCGGTGGACGACCAGTCGGACGCCGTGAACGCGCTGCGCAGCTCGTCCACGGTGGTGCCCCAGCCGAGGCCGGCGTGCACGGACATCGCGAGGAGGGCGACGAGGGCGTCCGGCGGGCAGACCGCCGCCAAGCCCGCCACGTAGGCGGCGCGGCCGTCCTCGTCGAGCGTGTGCAGCAGCCCGGAGTCCAGGACGGTGCGCGGCCGCAGGTCCAGCCGGTCGAGGTGGCGGGCGTCCGCCACCTGGAAGCGCACGTCGCCGGGCGGCTCGAGGATCGCCTCGGCTGCTCGCTCCCGGGCGCGCGAGATCGCGCGCGGCGCACCGTCCACCCCGACGACCTGGTGCCCGGCCCGTGCGAGAGCGAGCGCCAGGACGCCTGTGCCGCAGCCGGCATCGAGGACCGGGTCGGCGAGCACGGACCGGCGCACGAGCGCGAGCAGCGCCGGCTGCGGCCTCCCGATCTCCCACGGCGGCGGGACGTCCCCTGCGTACAGCGCGTCGAAGTCGCGTCCAGGGCGGTCCGGGGGACGGCTCATGGTCCACCTCCTGGACCCAGTGTGCGCGGGGGGCGCGCGCTCGCGCGCTACCCCGCGACGGCGAACGGCAGCGCGGCAGCGGCCGCACCGAGCGCCAGCACCACGGTGTCGGCCCGTGACCACGGTGCCGGCTCGGCCCACGTCCGCGCCTCGGCTCGTGCGAAGCCGCGCGCGTCCATGGCGACGGACATGGTCGTCGCGTCGCGCAGGGTCGCTGCGAGGACGGCGAACGTCACGGAGGCCGCATGCCGGCCACGGTCGACCGGTCCTCGCCCCGGGCCCACGCCGCGCGACCGCCGCGCACGGGACGCCTGCTCCCAGACGACGCCCAGCCGATCGAACCGCTGGAGCGCGGCCGTGACCCCGACGACGAACCGCGCGGGCAGGCGCAGCCGCTGGCCGAGCTGGTCGGCCAGACCGCTGGGGTCGACCAGCGGGGCGAGGGCCACCCCGGGCAGGGCGAGCACGGCGATCCGCAGCCCCGCGACGGCCGCGTCGTGCGGGTCGTGGCCGCCCAGCAGCCACGTCGACCACGCCACCGACGACGCCGCCACGACGACCGCGAGATAGCGCCCGGCCGGGCCGGAGCGCCGCGGCAGGCCGAGGACGCCGAACGCCACGCACGCGCCGAGCGCCACCCCGGCGGACGCCAGGTCGCGCACCCCGAACGACGCGACCAGGCCCAGCAGCCCCAGCACGACGAGGACGAGCGCGTTCACGCGCCCCAGCACGCCGCTCATGCCGGCTCCCGCACGTGTCGGAGGTCGCCGGGCGAGCGGGTCGCCCCCGCCAGGGACACGCGACCTTCGGCGAGCGAGACGAGGTGGCTGTCGTGGGTGCTCGCCACCACGGTGGCTCCGCCCCGCGCGGCCGCGGCGGCCCACCCGGCCACGGCGGCCCACGTGTGCCGGTCCTGCCCCACGGTGGGCTCGTCGAGCAGCACCAGCGGCGGCCGGTGCGCGAGGGCGGCGGCGAGCGCCAGACGCCGCTGCTCGCCTCCCGACAGACGGAACGGGTGGGCGTCGGCGAGGTGGTCGAGTCGCAGGAGGGCAAGCACGGCGTCGACGTCCACGTCCACGCCCAGCCGCCGACCGGTGAGCGCCACCTCGTCGCGCACGCGCAGCGCGAGGAGCCCGTGCTCGGGGTGCTGCGGCACCCATCCGCACTGCCGCGCGAGGTCGCGCGACCGTGCGCCGTGCCCGGGCGTCCCCGTAACGCGTCCCCGCGCGGGCCGTAGGTGCCCGGCCAGCGTCGCGACGAGGGTGGACTTCCCCGCCCCGGACGGCCCGGTGACGGCGGTGAGCCGGCGGGCGGGCAGGTGCGCGTCCACCCCCTCCAGGGCGCGGGTGACGGCGCGTCCCCGCAGCCCGCGCACGGTGAGGTCCACGCCCAGCTCCTCGACGCGGACGTCCGGGCCCGGCGTGCCGGGGGCCACCAGCGGCGCCGGCACGGGCAGCGGAGCGGGGGCCGCCACCGCCGGGAGCCAGACGCCGGCGTCCGTGAGCGCGGCCCGGAGCGCACTCTCCGGGC
>NZ_JBHUWC010000029.1:0-30768 GCF_042670225.1 Isoptericola sp. NPDC057191
GGTCGGGCGACAGTGTCGCCCGACCGGCCGGGGTCAGGGTGCGGGGACGCCGCGCGAGGCAGCGGAGGCGTCAGCCGGCGGGCCGGGGCGCGGCGGCGGTCGAGCGCCGCACGACGAGCTCCGGCTCGAAGAGCAGCTCGTCGCGCGACACGGCGGCGCCCGCGATCATGGACGCGAGGATGTCCACCGCCGCGCGCCCCATCGCGTCGATCGGCTGGCGCACGGTGGTCAGCGCAGGATCCGTGGAGTTCATCAGCGCGGAGTCGTCGTAGCCGACGACGGACACGTCGCGGGGCACCTCCAGCCCCGCGCGGCGCACGGCGCGCACCGCGCCGAGGGCGAGCGGGTCGGACGCGCACAGGATCGCCGTCGCGCCCGCGTCGAGCAGGCGGCCCGTCGCGGCCTGACCGCTCTCCAGGGAGTACTGGCTGTGCACGACGAGCTCGTCGGGGAGCTCCAGGCCGTGCCGCTGCGCGAACGCGCGGGCGGCGGCGAGCTTGCGCTCCGACGGCACGTGGTCGGCCGGGCCGAGCAGCAGGCCGATGCGCGCGTGGCCCATGGAGACGAGGTGCTCGAGCGCCTGGTGCGTCGCGACCAGGTCGTCGCACGAGACGTGCGGGAAGTCGAGGCTCTCGATCGACGCGTTGATCAGCACGACCGGCAGGCTCAGCGCCTGCAGCCGCTCGTAGTGCGAGTGGTCGGCGTCGCGCTCGGCGTAGAACCCGCCGGCGAAGATGACGCCCGAGACCTGCTGGCCCAGCAGGAGGTCGATGTACTCGGCCTCCGAGATGCCGCCGGCCGTGCGCGTGCACAGCACGGGCGTGAAACCCTGCTGCGCGAGCGCGCCGCCCACCACCTCCGCGAACGCGGGGAAGATCGGGTTGGCCAGCTCGGGCAGCACCAGCCCGACCAACCGGGGCCGGTCGCCGCGCAGCTTGGTGGGCCGCTCGTACCCCAGCACGTCCAGGGCGGTGAGGACGGCGTCGCGCGTCGCCTGCGAGACGCCGGGCTTGCCGTTGAGCACCCGGCTGACCGTCGCCTCGCTGACCCCCACCTTCGCGGCCACGTCGGCCAGTCGTCTCGACATGGTTCGACTGTACACGCGATCACGCAAGCGGCTTGCGCGACTTGCGTTCCTTGCGGAGTGCCGAACAGGTGGTTGTTCACGTTCTGAGAGCTCAGAACGTGAACAACCACCTGTTCGGCTGGGGCGGTCGCTACCGCTTCGGCGCCCGGACGTTCAGGGCCTTGGTCACCTCGCTCGGCGCGTAGCGCGCGTCACCGGCGTAGCGGACGACGACGTCGTGGCCGCCCGGCGGCACCGAGCGGGTCGGCACGTCGACGCTGGCGCGACCGCCGACGAGCTCCGCGCTGACCGTCTCCTCGCCGAGCCGGACCGTCACCGTCCCGGTCGCCGTGGGTGACGACCCTCGCCCCTCGGCGGCCGTGACCGTCACCTCGACGCGGGCGTCGGTCCCGCGCACGACGGACGCCGGCGCGATCCTGACCCGCACCGCGCTGGGGGTGTCGCCCGTGGCCGGCGCGAGCCGCAGGAACGTGATCGAGTGCGCCGGGAAGTCGTACGTGAACGCACGACCCGCCCCCTCGAACGTCCGGTCCACCGGCACGACCCGGTTCGGGCGCGTCTTCGTGTTGGTCGCCGACGGGTCGGCCACCATCTCGGTCACGCGTGCCGACGCCGCCGGCTCGAAGCCCCCGGTGACCGCGACGTCGGTCCGGGCCACCGTGTCACCCACGTTGACGACCTTGGCGACCAGCTCGCCGGTGTCCTCGTCGTGGGTGACGACCTGGAACAGCGACTTGGTGACCGGCTCGGTGTACGTGAGCTGCAGCGCGCCGTCGAGGTAGAGCCGGATCGTACGGCCCTCGACGACGATCTTGATGCGGTAGTCACGACCGTTCACCAGCGGCGTGAAGGACTGCGCCGCGGCGACCTCCCCCTGGCGCGCGCCGTCGGCACGCTCCAGCACGGACCGGGAGTTCCCCCAGCCGCCCACGTTCCACCAGTAGAAGTCGTCGCTCGCGCTCGCGCCGAAGCCGACGAGGAACCCCTCGGCGCCGCCCGTCTTCCGGGCGGTGACCTCCATCGTGTAGTCGTGCCAGTCCTCGTCGTAGGCCCCGGCGACGATGCTGCGGGCGTCCTCGACGCCCGCCGCGGACTGCACGTACCTGCCGTCGGCCACGGACCAGCTGCCGCGCTGCGACTCCCACGCCGACGCGTCGTCGAACGTGTCGGCGAACAGGACGTCGCCGGTCGCGTTGTCGGTGACCCGCACGTCGTCGTACGCCGCCTGCGTGAGCCAGGTGGAGAGGAAGACGCCGCCGTCGACGTCCGGCGGCACGACGTCGGGGCCGTCACCGAGCTCGGACGGGACGACCTGGTCACCCGTGCTCGACATGAACATCTTCTGCGTCTGGTAGTTGACCGAGCCCCACGACTCGTCGTTGTCGAACCACATCATGTCCGGCGACCACTGCACGTAGTCCTCGTTGGCGAACATCGGCGCGTAGGACGCGAGCTCCACCACGTCGGCGTTGCGCTCCAGGCCGGTCATGTAGGCCGCCTCCGCGAGCGCGTTGCCGAAGGTGTTGCCCTTCGACGCGTACTCCCCCAGGAAGACGTGCGGTCCGTTGCGGTCGTAGGAGTCGTAGCGCTCGGTGTTCGTGAGGAACCAGGACGGGTCGTTGTAGTAGTGCTCGTCGACCATCGCGACGCCCTGCTCACGGTTGAAGTCCCAGAGCTCGTCGAAGCGTGTGCCGGCGTCGTCCGGCCCGGAGTTGGAGATCACGGTGACGTCGGGGAACTCCGCCTCGATGGCGTCCCGGAAGGCCGGGAAGTTCTGCTGGAACTTGGGGGTGTTCTCCTCGTTGCCCAGGCCGATGTACGGCAGGTCGAACGGTTCGGGGTGCCCCAGGGCGGCCCGCTTCGCGCCCCACTCGGTGTCCGTGGAGCCGGTGGCGAACTCGATGAGGTCCAGCGTGTCCTGGATCCAGCGGGGGCGCTGGGCGTCGGTCATCTCCGGGATCCGCGACCCGCAGCCGTTCGCGCCGACGGACACGACGGGCAGGGCGAAGGCGCCGAGGTCCTCGGCGAACTCCAGGTACTCGAGGTAGCCGATGCCGTACGACTGGTTGTAGCCCCAGAAGTTCCAGTTGGTCGGCCGTTCCTCGACGGGCCCGATCGTCTCCTTCCACTGGTAGGTCCGCTGCCGGTCCTGGCCGTCGGAGTCGAGGTAGGAGTCGAAGGTCCCCACGTTCGTGACGCAACCCCCCGGGAACCGCAGGAAGCTCGGGTTCAGGTCGGCGACCTTCTCGGCGAGGTCCTTGCGCAGGGAGCTCTTCCCGTTGACCGGGCCCACCCACGTGTCCTGCGGGAACAGCGACACCATGTCGAGCCGCAGCGTCCCGGCGGCGCCGGACGTCACCTGCAGCCGCGCGGCGTTCGTCGTCGCCGACGCGCGCACCGTGGCGGTGTACTTCCGCCAGTCGTCGGACCCGTCGACGGCGACGGTCGCGGTGCCGTACGTCGTCGCGCCGTCGGCGGAGACGAGACGGACGGCGAGGTCCTGGGCGACCTCGCTGCGCGCCCAGACCGAGAAGTCGTACGACGCGCCGGCGGTCAGCGCGACGCCCTCGTTGAAGGACGAGTTCGAGACGCCGGTGGTGCCGTCGGAGGTGAGCGTGAGGTAGTGCCGGTTGCTGTCGTTCAGCCACTCACCGCGCTCGGACTGGACGGCGATCGCGCCGCCCCCCGTGCGCTCCCAGCCGGTCAGCCCGGTGAAGCTCGCGTTGTCCTCCTTGGCGAACTCGAACGACCGGTTGCGCACCAGCTCGGCGTACAGGCCGCCGTCGGCGGCGTAGTTGATGTCCTCGTAGAACACCCCGTACAGGTCGTCGCTCATCGGCGTGCGCGCGGCGTCGGAGTCGATCGTCAGCCGCTGCTCGACGACCTCCGGCTCCCCCGGCGGGTACGCGGCGAGCAGCGCCTGCTGCTCGGCGGTCGTGATCGGCAGCACGGTGCCGTGCCGCGGGTGGCTCGGCAGCTCGGCGTCGGGCACGGACGTCCAGTCCCCGCTCGCGAGGTCGTCCGTGCGGAACAGCATGTAGCCCTGGCCCCCGTGGTAGGAGGGCTGGTCGATCATCATGTACCAGGAGTCGTCGGTCAGGGACGGGAAGACCGTCGGCCCCTCCCCCGCGGTGAACTCGCCGCCCCACGGGTTGGGCTCGCCGACGCCCACGTGCTCGGCGACCAGGTCCCACCCGTCGCCGGCGGTCACGCCCTGGGTGCGGTACAGGTCGTCGGAGGACTCCTCGCGGACCGTCATGTCCGCCTCGTCCTTGGTGAAGCGGTAGTAGGTGCCGTCGTCGAACGCCACGGTCGAGTCGATCATGCCCCGGCCGGCCCCGCGCCGTGCGTCGATCCACACCTGCGGCTCGGAGAAGCTGCCGGCGGTGAAGTCGGGCGTGGTGGCGGACAGCATCCGCTGGTACGACGTCGCGATGTCGCGGTCCTCGGGCGCGACGTCGTCCGGGTAGAGGGCCGACGCCCAGTACACGAGGAACTGCCCCGTGCCCGCGTCCCAGGTCGCCTCGGGCGCCCAGAGGTTGCCGGCGTCCGGGGGCGCCAGCTCGACCTCGTGCTGGTCGGACCAGTGGATCAGGTCGTCCGACGACCACACCATCATGGACCGGCTGCCCGTCTCCTGGGCGTCGCCGAAGCTGCCGCCGCCGGCGATCCTCAGGTCGGTGGCGAGCAGGTAGTAGGTGCCGGTCTCGGGGTTGCGCGTGAGGAACGGGTCGCGCAGGCCCTTCGTGCCGAGCGTGGACTCGAGGACCGGCTCCCCGCCGTTGAGGGTGCGCCACGCCGTCGGGTCGTCGCCCTCGCTGACGGCCAGGTAGATCTTCTCGCCGCCGTCCTGCTCGCCCGCGAAGTAGGGGAAGACGTAGGCGCCGCCGTCGGCGGCCGGCTGCACGGCACGCTGGACCGCTGGCTGGGCGGGTGCCGCCCGTGGGGGGACGGCGGCCGCCGCGGAGGCGGGCAGCACGAGGGCGAGGGCCAGCGCCAGGGGCGCGGACCGTCGGGATCGGATATTCATCGTTGTAGATCCTCCGGTGAGTACGTCGTCGTACAGATGCGGGGGTGCGGTAGGACGGCGGGCCGACGGCGGTGCACGCCGCCGGCCCGGCCGCCCGGACGGGCGCCCGGTGCCCGAGGGCTAGGAGCGCCGCAGCGAGAGCAGCCGCTGCAGGATCACGAAGACCAGCAGCAGCGCGCCGATGACGATCCGCGTCCACCACGAGCTGAGCGTGCCCTCGTAGGTGATGATCGTCTGGATCAGGCCGAGGACGAGCACGCCCAGCACCGACCCCAGGACGAAGCCGGTACCGCCGGTCAGGAGGGTGCCGCCGATCACGACCGCCGCGATGGCGTCCAGCTCCATGCCCACCCCGGTCAGGGAGTACCCGGAGCGGGAGTACATCGCGAACAGCAGCCCGCCGAGACCCGCGCAGGTCCCGCTGATCACGTACACGAGCACCTTGGTGCGCGACACCGGCAGACCCATCAGCCGGGCGGACTGCTCGCCCCCGCCGATGGCGTACACCGTGCGGCCGAACTGCGTGTAGTGCAGCAGGTAGAACGCGACCACGATCACGACCAGCGCGACCGCCACGCTCGAGGTGATCCGGAACTGGCCACCCACCCAGGTGTCCCACCCCGCCAGCGCGACGAACGACTCGTCGTTGATCGGGATCGACTCCGGCGCGATGAGGAAGCACAGGCCGCGGGCGAAGAACATGCCCGCCAGGGTGGCGATGAACGGCTGGACCTCGAAGACGTGCACCATCGCGCCGACCAGCAGCCCGATCACGGAGCCGATGAGGACGACGACAGGGACCACGACGCCCGCCGGCACGCCGGCCTGGAACAGGTAGGCGGCCGTCACGCCGGACAGCGCCAGCACGGCTCCGACCGACAGGTCGATCCCGCCCGTGAGGATGACGAACGTCATGCCCACGGCCAGCACGATGAGGAACGAGTTGTTGATGAACAGGTTCGCCAGGACACCCACCGACAGGAAGTTGTCGTAGCGCACCCCGCCCACGAGGAGGAGCAGCGCCAGCACGACGAACGTGCCGAGGACCGGCAGGTAGCGCCGGTCCACCCGGAACCTGCGGCGGCCCAGGGTGAGGACCGCGGGGCCGCCCGGCGACCCCGCGCCCTGAGCGGCGCCGCTGTCGGGGATCACGGTCGTCATCACGCCACCGCCTTGGAGGTCGAGGGACGGCGGCGCGACCGTTCGGCCAGCTTGCGGCGCACCACCGGGGACTGCGCGAGGGTCACCGCGGCGACCACGAGCGCCTTGAACAGGGGCGTCACCAGGGGCGAGATGCCCAGGTTGGTGACCGTGAGGGTCAGGGTGGCGATGATGAGCACCCCGACGAACGTGCCCGACAGCGAGAACTTGCCGCCCGCGAGCGACGTCCCGCCGATCACCACCGCGAGGATCGCGTCGAGCTCGATGAACAGGCCCGCGTTGTTGGCGTCCGCGGCCATGACGTTCGACGCGAGGATCAGGCCGGCCAGCCCGGAGAACAGCCCGGACAGCGCGAACACGGTCCAGACGATGGTGCGCGCCTGGACGCCCGCGAGCCGGCTCGCGGACGGGTTGATGCCCACGGCCTCGACGAGCATCCCGAGGGCGGTGCGCCGCGTCAGCAGCGCCACGAGCGCGAACACGCCGAACGCGACGAGCGTGGCCACGGGGAGGCCGAGCCAGAAGCCCGCGCCGAGCGTCTTGAAGGGCGCGCTGGTCACCGTGGTGATCTGGCCCTTCGTGATGAGCATGGCGATGCCGCGGCCCGCGGTCATGAGGATGAGCGTCGCGATGATCGGCTGCACCCCGACGACCGAGACGAGGAACCCGTTCCAGACCCCCAGCAGCAGCGACAGCACCAGCGCGATCCCGATCGCGCTGAGCACCGTGCCAGGGGACGACGGGTCGGGCGCGGTGGCGATGAAGCTCAGCGCGACCGCGCCGGCGATCGCCACGACGGCGCCGACGGACAGGTCGATGCCGCGCGTCGCGATCACCAGCGTCATCCCGAGCGCCACCAGCATCAGCGGCGCACAGTTGCGCAGGATGTCGATCGGCGAGCCGAACAGGTGCCCGTCGAGCACCGAGACCGAGAGGAACCCGGGCCGGAAGACCGTGTTCGCCGCGAGGAGCGCGACGAGCGCCGTCACCGGCCAGAACAGGTGGTGCTGCACGACGGCGCCGAACCGGCTCGTGGTGCCTGCGGCGCGTGCCGGGCTGGTGGTGGGGCTGGTGGTGGTCATGAGTCCGTCCCTCCGCTCGCGATGAGCTCCACGACGTCGTCCACTCCGACGCCCTCGTCGTTGACCAGCTCGGCCACCTTGTGCCGGTCGCGCAGGACGGCGATGCGGTGGCTGAGGCGCAGCACCTCGTCCAGCTCGGCCGAGATGAACACCACCGCCATGCCCCGGGAGGCCAGGTCGGCGACGAGCCGCTGGATCTCCGCCTTGGCGCCGACGTCGATCCCCCGCGTGGGCTCGTCGAGGATGAGCAGCTCCGGCGCCGTGGCGAGCCACCGCGCGAGCAGGACCTTCTGCTGGTTGCCGCCCGAGAGGTTGCGCAGGAGCGCGTCGGGGTCGGCCGGCCGGATGCCGAGCGCGGAGACGTAGCGGTCCACGATCTCGTCGACCTGCCGGGCGGGCATGCGCCGCATCCAGCCGCGCTCTGCCTGGAGCCCCAGCACGATGTTCTCCCGGACGGTGAGGTCGCCGACCACCCCTTCCGCCTTGCGGTCCTCGGACGAGAACGCGATGTCGCGGTCGATGGCGGCTCGTGGGCCGCGGAACCTCGTGGTCGTGCCCTTGACCTGCAGCGTGCCCGTGTCGGCCCGGTCCGCTCCCGCGAGGAGCCGGGCGATCTCGGTGCGCCCCGAGCCCAGCAGGCCGGCGAGGCCGACGACCTCCCCCGGGTAGACCTCGAGGTCGAACGGCTGGACCGAGCCCTTGCGCCCGAGCCCGACCGCCTTGACGAACGGGGTGCCGCCGACCGGGGCCTCCGCCCGGTCGGTGCGCACCTGGAGGTCCTCCAGGACGTCCAGCGAGCGCCCGATCATCCGGGAGACGAGCTCGCTGCGGGTGATCTCCGCCGTGCGGTACTCGCCGACGCGTGCGCCGTTGCGCAGCACCGTCATGCGGTCCGAGATCTCGTAGACCTGCTCGAGGAAGTGGGAGACGAACAGGATCGCCACGCCCTGCGCGCGCAGGCGCCGCACGACCGTGAACAGCCGGGCCACCTCGTCGGCGTCGAGGCTCGACGTCGGCTCGTCGAGGATCAGCACCTTGGCGTCCACGACCATCGCGCGGCTGATCGCCACGAGCTGCTGGACCGCGATGGAGTGGGCGCCGAGCGACGACGCGGGGTCGATGTCGAGACCCATGGTCGCGAGGTGCCCGGCCGCCTGGTGGCGCGTGGCGCGCCAGTCGATCGCCCCGAACCGCCGGGGCTCGTTGCCGAGCATGATGTTCTCGGCGACGGTGAGGTTCTCGCACAGGTTGACCTCCTGGTACACCGTGGCGATGCCGGCGCCCTGCGCCTCGCCCGGGCCGGAGAACCGGTGCGGTGTGCCGTCGACGAGGATCTCGCCGGCGTCGATGCCGTAGACGCCCGTGAGCGCCTTGATCAGGGTCGACTTCCCGGCGCCGTTCTCGCCCATGAGGGCGTGCACCTCGCCCGGGAAGAGGCGGAGGTCGACACCGTCGAGCGCCTTGACGCCCGGGAACTCGATGGAGATCCCGGTCATCTCGACCACGGGTCGCTCCGCCGCGGGAGTGCTCGTCATCCTTGACCTTCCGTGGAGCGCGGCGGGCGCGGCGCGGACTCGCCGCGCCCGCCGCGGGCTGTCGGGGTGGCCGGCCCTGGGCGGGCCGGCCACCGGTGCGGGACCGTCAGTACTGACGGTCCGGCAGGGCGGCCTTGGCCGCCTCCTGGTCGAAGGCCTCGTCCTTGGTCACGATGCGCTTCTCGACCTCCTCGCCGGCGACGACCTTCTTGGCGATCTCCGCCAGGTCCGGGCCGAGCAGCGGGTTGCACTCGACGATGTAGTTGATCTTGCCGTCGGCGAGCGCCTGCATGCCATCCTTCACGCCGTCGACGGTGATGATCTTGATGTCCTTGCCGGGCACCTTGCCGGCGGCCTCGATCGCCTCGATCGCGCCGAGGCCCATGTCGTCGTTGTGCGCGAAGACGAGGTCGATGTCGTCGTACTTCTGCAGGAAGCCCTCCATCACCTGCTTGCCCTCGGTGCGGGTGAAGTTGCCCGTCTGCGAGTCGATGATCTCGATGTCGCTGCCCTTGATGGCATCCGCGAAGCCCTGCTGGCGGTCGATCATCGGCGCGGCGCCGGTGGTGCCCTGCAGCTCGACGGCCTTGTAGCCCTTGCCGTCGTACTGCTCCTTGGCCCACTCGCCGGCGCGCTTGCCCTCCTCGACGAAGTCGGACCCGATGAACGACTCGTAGAGGCTGTCGTCCTCGGAGTCGACGGCCCGGTCGGTGAGGATCACCGGGATGTTCGCCGCCTTGGCCTCCTCGAGCACGGCGTCCCAGCCGGTCTCGACGACGGGCGAGAAGGCGATGACGTCCACCCCCTGCTGGATGTACGAGCGGATCGCCTGGATCTGGTTCTCCTGCTTCTGCTGGGCGTCGGAGAACTTGAGGTCGAAGCCGTTCTCCTTCGTCAGCGTGTCCTGGATCGACTTGGTGTTCGCCGCACGCCAGCCCGACTCGGCGCCGACCTGCGAGAAGCCCAGGGTGATCGTGTCGCTGCCGGAGCCGCCGGTCGCGGTGCCGTCGCCGCCGCCCTGCGGAGCCTGCTCGCTGCTGCACGCGACGAGCGCGGTGGCCGTGAGGGCGGCCAGGACAGCTGCCCCTGCGCGTCGGAAATTCCTGCTCATGTTCTCCTCCTTGAGACGCCGGTCGGCCGGTGTGCCCGGCCTACGGGTCCGCTCCGACCCTCCGGCAAGCTGGCGCTGTGACCGTTAACATACCGAAGTTGTGACCGGTCACATAGAGGCTGGCGGCGATCGGAAGTCACGATCCCGTAACTCCGTTGCCGCGGTCGCGAGGCACCGCGAGCGGGCCGTCAGCCCTCGTCGCCCTCGTCGCCGAGGAGCAGCCCGTCCAGGTCCGCCGCGATCATCTCGACGATGGTGTCCACCGTGACCCCGGGCCCGTTGCTCAGCTCGCCGATCTTCTCCCGGTCCTTGAGCACCACGATGCGGTCGCTCAGCCGCACCACCTCCTCCAGCTGGGAGGAGATGAAGACGACGGCCACCCCGTCCCCCGCCAGCTTCGCCACCCGGCGCTGGATGTCGAGCTTCGCGCCGATGTCGATGCCCTTCGTGGGCTCGTCGAGGATCAGGACGTGCGGCCGGGTGGCGAGCAGCCGAGCCAGCAGCACCTTCTGCTGCGTGCCGCCCGACAGCTCCCCGGCCGGACGGTCCAGGTCGTCGGGCGACAGGTGCAGGGCGTCCAGGTACGTGTCCACGACGGCGTCCTGCTCGCTGCGGGACAGCGGCCGCGACCACCCCCGGAGCGCTTGCAGCGCCAGCACGATGTTCTCCCGCACCGTGAGGCCGGCGACGATGCCGTCGTCCCGCAGGTTCTCGCTCGACATCGCGATCCGGTACCGCAGCGCCGCCCCCGGGCTGCGCAGCTGCACCCGGGCGCCGTCCAGCCACAGCTCGCCGCCGTCGGGCCGCTCCACCCCGCTCATCAGGGAGGCGAGCTCGGTACGACCCGACCCGCGCAGGCCCGCGAACCCGACCACCTCGCCCCGCGACAGGTCGAGGTCCGTGGCCTCCAGGGTGCCGCGCCGGCCGAGCGACGTCGCCCGCAGGGTCACGTCCCCCGACCCGGCGTAGTGGTGCGCGAGCCGCTGGGAGTGCAGCGCCTGCAGCGCGTGGATGTCCTCGCCGATCATCTTGGAGATCAGCTCGGCGCGCTCGACCTCCTCAGTCAGGTACTCCGCCACCACCCGGCCGCCCCGGAGCACCGTCATCCGGTCGCTCACCTCGAACACCTGCTCCAGGAAGTGGGAGACGAACAGCACCGCCACCCCCTGGTCGCGCAGCCTGCGCACGACGCCGAGCAGGCGGGCGGCCTCGTCCGCGTCGAGGCTGGAGGTGGGCTCGTCGAGCACGAGGACCCGCGGCTCGAGGACGATCGCGCGCGCGACCGCCACGAGCTGCTTGGTCGCGGGCGACAGCGTCTCCAGCGGCGCCCGCGGGTCGAGGTCCTCGATCCCCAGGGTGGCGAGCGCGGCCGACGCGCGCTCACGGTTCCGCGCCCAGTCGATGCCGAACCAGCCGCGCACCTCGTGGCCGATCATCACGTTCTCGGCGACGGTCAGGTGCGGGCTCAGGTGCGACTCCTGGAAGACGGTCGCGATGCCGTCGGCCCGGCTGCGGGCGACGCCCGTCGGCGTGCGCGGCTCGCCGTCGACCAGCACCTCCCCCGACAGGATCGGGACCGTCCCCGTCAGCGCGCCGATGAGGGTCGACTTGCCGGCGCCGTTCTCCCCCATGAGCGCGTGCACCTCGCCGGGGTGCAGCAGGAGGTCCACGTCGTCGAGCACGCGGGTGCCCGACCGCTCCACGGTGATCCCGTACATCTCGACGACGGGCGCCTCGGCAGCCGTCCGGTCACCCATCAGCCGGACTTCCGTGGTGCGGCGCTCGAGGACCGCGCGACGATCTCCGCCGGGATCCGGGTCACGGTCGGCAGCTCCCGCTCCTCGATCGCGGCCCGCAGGACGTCGACGACGGCCACGCCGAGCGCGTCGAAGTTCTGCCGCACCGTCGTCAGCGGTGGGATGACGTGCCGAGCCAGCGGGACGTCGTCGAAGCCCACGACGCTGAGGTCGTCGGGCACCGAGAAACCCCGGTCGTGCAGGCCGTGGACCAGCCCGATCGCCATGTCGTCGTTCGCGACGAAGATCGCCGTGTACTCCGGCAGCTCGCGGATGCCGCGCGCGAAGTCGTACGCGAAGTCGGCCGACCAGTCGCCGACCACGATGGGCCGCTCGCGCAGCCCCCACGACTTCGCCCGGGCGTGGAACGCCCGCTCGCGCGTCCGGGCGTCGAGCCAGTCGAGCGGGCCCGCCAGGTGCAGGATGTCGCGGTGCCCGAGCGAGACGAGATGGTCGACCGCGAGCTCCGTCCCGGCCCGCTGGTCGACGGTGACCGTGAGGAACGTGGGGTCCTTGTCCGGCTTGACGACGAGCACCGGCACCCCGATGGTGATGCGGCGCAGCGCCGCGATCGACGAGGAGCGCGGAGCGACGACGCACAGCGCGTCGACGCCCTGCGCGATCAGGTGGTCCACGCCCTCCTGGGGCGTGATCTCCTCGCCCGCCTGCAGGAGCACCGAGCTCACCATGTACCCCGAGGCGCGGGCCGCGGACTCCACCGCGCGCAGCGTGCTCGTCGGCCCGTACGCCACCGCGCTCTCCACGAGCACCCCGATGCGGCGGCTGCGCTGGGTGGCCAGCGCACGCGCCGTCATGTTCGGGCGGTAGTCGAGCTCGGCGATGGCCTCCTCGACCCGGCGCCGCGTGGACTCCCGGATGTGCGGGTGGTCGTTCAGCACCCGCGACACGGTCATGTAGGAGACGCCGGCGAGCTGCGCGACCTGCCGGATGTTCGGCTTCTCCGCACCGGGACTCGCCATGCGGTGCCTCCATCGGATTCGTCCGCCGGACGTCCTGCCGGCGGCGACCACAGCCTACCGAAAAGGCGGTCGGACCCGTGCTCCGCGGCAGCAGGCCGGGAGTCCGGGTCCGACCGCCTGCTCGGCGTCGGACCGCGCGAGGCGCGAGGTCAGCGGAGGGTCACAGGCCCTGGGCGAGGCGGTAGTACACCTGGTTCCAGCGCACCTGGTCGACGAAGCCGCGGCGCGTGGTGCCCTCGTCGATGACGAGCAGCTCCGTGCGGGCGATGTTCGCGAACACCTCGAACGCCTCCACGCCGGCGGCGGTGGACATCACCGTGTGGTGCGCGCCGCCCGCGGTGAGCCAGGCCTCCGCGGAGGTGGTGAAGTCGGGGCGCGGCGCCCAGACCGCGCGGGCCACCGGCAGGTTCGGCAGGTCCTGCGTCGGCGGCACGACGTCGACCACGTTCGCGGTCAGGCGGAACCGGTCGCGCATGTCGGCCAGGGACACGACGACGGCGCCCTCGGTGGCGTCGGCGTCGAACACCATGCGGACCGGGTCCTCCTTGCCGCCGATGCCCAGCGGGTGGATCTCCACGCGGGGCTTCGACGTCGTGAGGGACGGGCAGACCTCGAGCATGTGGGCGCCGAGGATGAGCTCGGACCCGGGCGTGAGGTCGTAGGTGTAGTCCTCCATGAGGGAGGCGCCGCCGGGCAGGCCCTCGCCCATGACCTTCGCCGCGCGCACCAGCACGGCCGTCTTCCAGTCGCCCTCGGCGCCGAAGCCGTACCCCTTGCTCATGAGGCGCTGGACGGCGATGCCGGGCAGCTGGCGCAGCGCGCCGAGGTCCTCGAAGTTGGTGGTGAACGCCTTGGCGCCGCGCTCGACGAGGAACGCCTCCATGGCGATCTCCTGGCGTGCCGCGTAGCGCAGCGACTCGTGCCGCTCCCCGCCCTGGCGCAGCTCGTCGGCCACGTCGTAGAGGTCCTCGTACTCCGCGACGAGCGCGTCGACCGCGGCGTCGTCCACGGCGTCGACCGCGGCCACGAGGTCGTTGACGCCCCACGTGTTCACGGACACGCCGAAGCGCAGCTCGGCCTCGGTCTTGTCGCCCTCGGTGACCGCGACGTTGCGCATGTTGTCGCCGAAGCGCACCAGCTTCAGCTCGTGCGTCGCGGCCCAGCCGGCGGCGCCGCGCACCCAGGTGCCGACGCGGCGGGTCACGGCCGGGTTCGACACGTGCCCGACGACGGTGGTGCGCGCGACGCCCAGGCGCGTGGCCAGGTAGGCGTACTCGCGGTCGCCGTGCGCCGCCTGGTTGAGGTTCATGAAGTCGAAGTCGATGTCCGCCCACGGCAGCTCGACGTTCGCCTGGGTGTGCAGGTGCAGCAGCGGCTTGCGCAGCGCGTCCAGCCCGGAGATCCACATCTTCGCGGGGCTGAACGTGTGCATCCAGGTGATGACGCCCAGGACCTTGTCGTCCGCGTTGGCGTCGAGCATCGCGCGGCGGATCGACGCCGCGTCCTTGAGCACCGGCTTCCACACGACCGTCGCCGGCACGTCGGACGACGCGTCGAGCGCGCGGGCGACCTCCTGCGACTGCTCGGCGACCTGGCGCAGCGTGTCCTCGCCGTACAGGTCCTGGCTGCCGGTGAAGAACCAGACCTCGCGGTCGGCGTAGGGCTTGCTCATGGGTGTCCTCTCAGATCCTGGCTCGTCGGTGCTGGTCGGTGCTGGTCGGTGCTGGTCGGTGCTGCTTGTGCTGGTCGGCGCTGCTCGTGCTGGTCGGTGCTGTGCCGGCTCAGTGCTGGCCGTAGACGTTCTGGTAGCGGGCGTACAGCGAGTCCACGTGCTCCTGGGCGATGGGCAGGGGCTCGCCGAGCTGGCGCGAGACGTGCACGGTGCGGGCCACCTCCTCGCACATCACGGCGGCCTTGACCGCGGCGCGCGCGTCCTTGCCGATGGTGAACGGGCCGTGGTTGCGCATGAGCACCGCGGGGCTGCGCGACCCGCTGAGGGTCTCGACGATGCCGCGGCCGATCGAGTCGTCGCCGATGATCGCGAACGGGCCCACGGGGATCGGGCCGCCGAACTCGTCCGCCATCATCGTGAGCACGCAGGGGATCTCCTCGGCGCGCGCGGCCCAGGCCGTGGCGTACGTGGAGTGCGTGTGCACGACGCCGCCCACCTCGGGCATGTGGCTGTAGACGTAGGCGTGCGCCGCGGTGTCCGACGAGGGCGAGCGGTCGCCCTCGAGCAGGTTCCCGTCCAGGTCGCACACGACCATCGACTCGGGCGTGATGTCGTCGTACGCGACGCCGGAGGGCTTGATGACGAGCAGGTCGTCACCCTGGTCGTTGCGGACCCGCTCGGACACGTTGCCGGCGGTCCACACGACGAGCTCCCAGCGGGGCAGCTCGGCGTGCAGCGCCGCGACCTTCTCCTTGGCGGCGTCGACGGCGGCGCGCAGGTGCGCGGGGACCTCGGTGAGGGTGCTCATGGGTTTCTCCAGTGCGGGGGTCGGGACGTCAGAGGGCGGCGGTGGCCGCGCGCTCGACCGCGAGGCCGGCGGCGTACCGCTCCAGGTAGGCGGCGAAGCCGGCGACGTCGGCGGCGTCGGGCTCCGCGACGTCGAGCCGGGCGTCGGCGAAGACACGCTCGGCGAGGTAGGCGTCGAGGGCGGGCGCGCCGTCCGTCGCGTCGGCGACGGCGCGGGCGTACGCCGCGAGGACGGCGATGCCCCAGGCGCCGCCCTCCCCCGCGGTCTGCCCGACGGCGACGGGGGCGTCGATCGCGCCGGCCAGCAGGCGCTGGGCCACGCCGGCGGTCTTGAACAGCCCGCCGTGCGCGAACATCGTGTCGATCGCGACGCCCTCCCCGTGCAGCACGCGCATGCCGAGCGCGAGCGTGCCGAACACGCCGTAGAGCTGGGTGCGCGCGAAGTTCGCCAGCGTGAGGCGGCTGTCCGGGGTGCGGACCACGAGCGGCCGGCCGGCGTCGAGCCCGGTGATGGGCTCCCCGGCGAGGTAGTTGTACGCGAGCAGGCCACCGCCGTCGGGCGCGCCGTCGAGCGCCGCACGGAAGAGCGCGCCGAAGACGGCGTCCGGCTCCGCGGGCTGCCCGAGCGCGGCCGCGAACTGGCCGAAGACGCCCGCCCACGCGTCGAGCTCGCTGGCGCCGTTGTTGCAGTGCACCATCGCGACGAGGTCGCCGGCGGGGGTGGTGACGAGGTCGAGCTCGTGGTGGACGGCGGCGAGCGGCTGCTCGAGCACCACCATGGCGAAGATCGACGTGCCCGCGCTGATGTTGCCGGTGCGCGGCGCCACCGAGCCGGTGGCGACCATGCCGGTGCCGGCGTCGCCCTCGGGCGGGCAGAGCAGCACGCCGGGCTGCAGCGTGCCCGTCGGGTCGAGCAGGGCGGCGCCCTCGGCGGTGAGCCGGCCCGCGTCCGCGCCGGCGGTGAGCACCTGCGGCAGCAGGCCCTCGACGTGCAGGCCGGGCCGCTTGGCCGCGGCCAGGTGGCGGAACTGCTCCAGCATGCGCTGGTCGTAGTCGTGGGTGGCGGGGTCGACCGGGAACATGCCGGAGGCGTCGCCGACGCCGAGCACGTGCCGTCCGGTGAGCGCACGGTGCACGTACCCGGCCAACGTCGTCAGGGACGCGATCTGCGGCACGTGCGGCTCGTCGTCGAGGATCGCCTGGTACAGGTGCGCGATCGACCAGCGCAGCGGGATGTTGTACCCGAAGAGCGCGGAGAGCTCCGCGGACGCCGGCCCGGTGCTGGTGTTGCGCCACGTGCGGAACGGGACGAGGAGCTCGCCGTCGGCGTCGAACGGCAGGTAGCCGTGCATCATCGCCGAGACGCCCAGCGCCGCGTAGGTGGTGGGGCGCACGCCGAAGCGCCGCTCGACGTCGTCGACCAACGCGGCGTAGGCGCCCTGCAGGCCGGCGTGCACGGCGTCGAGCGAGTACGTCCAGACACCGTCGGCGAGCTCGTTCTCCCAGGCGTGGGAGCCGCTCGCGAGGGGCGCGTGGTCCGGTCCGACGAGGCACGCCTTGATGTTGGTGGACCCGAGCTCGATGCCGAGCGACGTGCGCCCCGCGACGATCGCCTCCCGGATCGCGGACGTGCCGTCCGGCTGCGCCGCCTGCGTCATCGTTGCTCCGTCCCCTGCCCGGCTGCCGGGCGTCGTCGAGATGTGCTGAGAGGCCACACGAACCGTGATGGCTGCCATCGATGTTAGCGCTCACATGGCGTGCTCCCCAACCCCCGAGGTAGCACCCCTTTCCGCGAGGTAGTCCAGAGCACCGCGAGGTAGCAGCAAACCCCGCGAGGTAGTCGCAAACCCCGCGAGGTAGTCGCGAACACCACGAGGTAGTCGCAAACCCCGCGAGGTAGTCGCGAACACCACGAGGTAGTCGCGAACACCGCGAGGTAGCAGCGAGCACCGCGAGGTAGTTCACCATCCCACGAGGTAGTACGGAAGATCTCGAAGCAACCGGGGCCAGGACCGGACTACCTCGCAGGCTTCCGCACTACCTCGCGGGCTCGCGCACTACCTCGGCGCGCCCCGCACTACCTCGCGGGGTTGCGCACTACCTCGGCACGCCCCGCACTACCTCGCGGACTCGCGCACTACCTCGGCACGCCCCGCACTACCTCGCGGGCTCGCGCACTACCTCGGCACACCCCGCACTACCTCGCGGGGTTGCGCACTACCTCGGCACACCCCGCACTACCTCGCGGAACGTGGTCACTTTCCTGCGCGGCCGGGCGGGGCGACGACGGTCAGGGACGCCGGATCGCTGCGCACGGTGCCGTGGGCGTTGGCGACGACAGCTCGCACGAGCGTCCCGTCGTCCTGTGCCGAGGGGTGCCGGATCGTCCAGCGTGCGACGCCGTCCGTGGCGCGGGCGGCGGCGACCGGTGCGGTGCGCCAGGTCGCGCCGTCGTCGTCGGAGACCTCCCACGTGACGACCGGGACGGGCGTCCCCGTGACCTCGACACGGAACGTCGCCGGCTGCTTCGCCCGGACCCGCACGTCGCGGGGCGCCACGGACACGGCCGGCAGCTCCACCGTCTGGTCCACCACCGGCCAGCCGTCCTGCCAGCCCAGCCGCTGCAGGCCGAGGGTGGGAAACCCGGGGATCTCCTCGTTCGCACCGTCGTAGTAGTGGAAGGCGAGCACCCCGTCCGACACGGACTGGCCACCCGGGCCGACCACCGCACCGTGCGACTCCAGGAGCACCGTGCCGCCGCCACCGAGCATGTCCTTGCCGTCCTGGTCGAGGTACGGCCCGGTCACGTCGCGCGACCGCCCGACCGCCACCTTGTACGTGCTGTCGAGGCCGCGGCAGCACGCGTCGAAGGACACGAAGAGGTAGTACCAGCCGTCGTGGGCGTAGATGTACGGCGCCTCGACGGGGTTGCCCGCCATGAACCGGTCCACGAGGTGGGTGGCGTTCTGGAGCGCGCCGTCCGCGAGCTTGCCGCTCGGCCACTCGAGCTCCACCAGGAACACGCCGTACCAGTACGAGCCGATGGCCATGTACGGGGTGCCGTCCGCGCCCTCCACGATGCCGGCGTCGATGGCGTTGAAGGTCTTGCCCCCGGCGATGTCCGCCGGGGAGCTGATCACCGGCCCCTGGTCCACCCAGGCGTAGTCCGGGTCCTCGGGGTCGAGGGTGGTGTTGGTGGCGAGTGCGGTGACGGACGTGTTGGTGCCGAAGCGCGACGCCGAGTAGTAGAGGTAGTAGGTGCCGTCGTGCTCGTAGACCTCCGGGGCCCACAGGTTGTCCGGCAGGGCGCCGTCCGCGAAGCGCTCGTCGATCCAGGCGGGGATCTCGTCCCACACCGTGCCGTCGTACGCCCACGTCACGCCCTCGTCGTGGCTCGACCACATCTGGATCGTGCCGCCGTTCTCGCGGTTCACGAGCCCCGTCGAGTAGACGCGCCACGTGCCGTCGTCGTCGATCACGAGCGCCGGGTCGTGCACGGGCGCCGTCTCCCCCGCGACCGACAGGCCGCCGGTCGGCAGCGCGGGCTTCCCGCGGGCCGCGACCTCGGTGCCTACCGCTCCCGGACCGGCGAGCGCCGTCCCGCCGGCGGCCGAGGTCAGGGCGACCAGCGCCGTCGCCACCAGGGCCGCCGCGAGCGCCCGTCTCGTCGATGATCTGCGCATCTCAACTCCTCTACAACGATGTAGAACGTGAACGCGGCGAATCTACCCACCCTCGAGGCGGCGGTCAACGGTCGGGGACCCTCCAGGGCCGACGTGCGGTCAGCGCGCCGGCGGCGGCGCCGTGCTCGAGCGGACGACGAGCTCGGGCAGGATCCGCTCGGTGGGCACGGGGCCGGACCCGAGCGCCGCGACCACCATCGCGACGCTCCGCTCCCCCAGCACCGCGAACGGCTGGCGCACCGTCGTCAGCGGCGGCACGAAGTACGCGGCGCCCGCGACGTCGTCGAACCCCACCACCGACACGTCGTCCGGCACCGAGACACCGCGCTCCCAGAACGCGCGCAGGACGCCCAGCGCGAGCTGGTCGTTCCCGGCGAGCACGGCGGTGGGGCCTTCCTGGGCGGCGACCGCCTCGGCGAGGTCACGACCGGCGGCATACCCGTCCTCCGCCGACCACGAGCACACCCGCGGCCGGCTGGGGACGATCCCGCGCGCCTCGAGGGCCTCGCGCCACCCGGCGGCGCGCTCGCGCGCGTCGAACCAGTCCTGGGGGCCGGCCACGTGCAGCACGTCGCGGTGGCCGAGGTCGAGCAGGTGGTCCGTGGCGGCGCGGGCGCCCGCTCGCTGGTCGACGGCGAGCGAGAGCGTCGTCGGGCCGGCCCCGGTGGTGCCCGCGTCGCGCGGGAGGTGCTCGAGCGCCGCGACCACCAGCACGGGCACGGGCGCGCGGAACGACTCGACGGCGGCGGCGACGTCGTCCTGCGGCGCGATGACGACGATGGCCTCGACGCCCTGGTCCATGAAGTGCTCCAGGGCCTCGTGCATCTCTGCGGCGTCGTACCGCCGCAGGGAGGCGACCGAGACGAAGTAGCCGTGGTCGCGGGCCGCGCCCTCGATCGCGATGAGCGTGCTCGTCGGGCCGAACAGGGCCGACCCGGTCGTCACGACGCCGAGGGTGGTCGAGCGCGCCGTCGCCAGGGCCCGGGCGGCGCTGTTGCGCCGGTACCCGAGCGTGGCGATCGCGGCGAGCACGCGCTGTCGCGTCTCGCCGCGCACGCTCGGGTGGTCGTTGAGCACCCGTGACACCGTCTGGTGCGAGACGCCGGCGACGGCCGCGACGTCAGCCATGGACGGCCGGCGCGAGCGGGGGCGCGCGCCGGCCTGACCGTCGGCTTCGGTCATCGCTCCTCGGCCGCGTTCCTCGCGTCGACCTCGTCGAGCACCCGGCGCAGGTAGGTCAGCGTGAGCTTGCCCGCGGCACGGTCGTACTGCTCCTCGTAGCCGTGCTTGGTGTACATCGCGAGGTTGCGCTTGGAGTCCTTGCCGGTGAACGCCCAGACCTCGGTCACCTCCGAGGGCAGGAACTGCAGGATGGCGAACATCAGGGACGTGCCGATGCCCTTGGCCTGCTGGTCCGGCGCGACGGCCAGACGGCCGATCGTGGCCCGCTCGCCCTCGATCTCGAGCCGCAGGGAACCGACGAGGCGGTGCCCCTCCCACGCGCCGACGGTCACGACGTCGTCGCGCGCCATGTCCTCGCGCAGGTCGTGCAGGGTCTGGGTCAGCGGCGGGATGTGCGGGTCGTCGTAGAGCTGTGCCTCGCTGACGAACGCCGCACGGCGCAGGGTCAGCAGCTCGCCCGCGTGGGCGTCGTCGACGAGCTCGATCCGCAGCGGGTCCGCCGCGCCCTCGTGCTCGACTTCCTGGGCGTCGGTGCCTGGTGCCTCGCTCATGGGGACATCGTCGCAGACGGACGGCGGACGTGTCGTCGCGCGTCGCGGGCCGTCGGCCACAATGGACCGGTGACCACCGAATGGGTTCTGACGATCTCCTGCCCCGACCGTCCCGGCATCGTGCACGCGGTGGCGGGCGTGCTGGCCGAGCACGGCGGGAACATCACGGAGTCGCAGCAGTTCGGCGACCCGGCGTCGGGACGGTTCTTCATGCGCGTCCAGGTCGAGGCGGACGCGGGCCGCGACGTGCTCACGGCAGCGGTCGCGCCCGTCGCGGAGCGGTTCGGGATGACGTGGGAGCTCGACGTCGTCGGCCGCCGCCTGCGCACCCTGGTGCTGGTCAGCAAGGCCCCGCACTGCCTGGTCGACCTGCTGTACCGCGAGCGGTACCAGGGCATGCCCGTCGACGTCGTGGGCGTGGTCGGCAACCACCCCGACCTGGCGGACATGGCGGAGTTCTACGGCAAGCCGTTCCACCACGTGCCGGTCACGAAGGACACGAAGGCGCAGGCGGAGGACCGGCTGCGGGGGCTCGTCGCCGAGCTCGACGTCGAGCTGGTCGTCCTCGCGCGCTACATGCAGATCCTGTCGGACGAGCTGTGCCGCGACCTCGAGGGCAAGGTCATCAACATCCACCACTCGTTCCTGCCGAGCTTCAAGGGCGCGCGGCCCTACGCCCAGGCGCACGACCGAGGGGTCAAGCTCATCGGCGCGACGTCGCACTACGTGACGGGCGACCTCGACGAGGGCCCGATCATCGAGCAGGACGTCGAGCGGGTGGACCACTCGCGGGCCGTGGCCGACCTGGTCGCCCTCGGCGAGGACGTCGAGCGCCGCACCCTCGCCCGCGCGGTGCGGTGGCACGCCGAGCACCGCGTCCTGCTCGACGGCCATCGCACGGTCGTCTTCCGCTGAGCCGGCGGCACGAAGCACGGTTCGACCCGGCCGACCCGAGGCCGAGCACGCGACAGGCGCCCGACCCGTCCGCGGAGGACGGGTCGAGCGCCTGTGCCTAGCAGTGCCTGGCTGTGCCTCCCTGGGCCTACCCAGGGCCGCGATCGGTCAGGCAGGACCGATCACTTGGTGAGGCCCTCCAGGTTCGGGTCGCCCGCGTAGACCTCGGCCGCGTTGTCCTTGGTCACGATGACGGGCTCGAGCAGGTTGGCCGGGACCACCTTGACGCCGTTGTCGTACGACTTGGTGTCGTTGACCTCGGGGTCCTCGCCCGCCTTGTAGGAGTTGACGGCGTCGATCGTGGCCTGGACGAGCTTGCGCGTGTCCTTGTAGATCGTGGAGTACTGCACGCCGTTCATGATCGACTTGACCGACTCGACCTCGGAGTCCTGACCGGTGAGGACCGGGACGTCCTTGCCGGCCTGCTTGGCCGACGTCAGCGCCGCACGGGCGAGGGTGTCGTTCGGCGAGAGGACGCCGTCGAGGTCCTTGTCCTTGTAGCTGCCGGACAGGATCGTGTCCATGCGGTTCTGGGCGTTCTCCGCCTCCCAGCCCTGCGTGGCGGTCTGCTGCTGGCTGGTCTGACCCGACTGCACGACGAGCGTCTTGTCGTCGATCTTCGGCTGGAGCACGCTCATCGCGCCCTCGAAGAACGGCTTGGAGTTCGCGTCGTCGGGCGAGCCGGAGATCAGCTCGATGTTGTACGGGCCGTCACCCTTGCGGTCCTTGAGGCCCTCCAGGAGCGACTGGCCCTGGAGCTCGCCGACGTGGAAGTTGTCGAACGCCTCGTAGACGTCGACCGCGTCCGTGTTCTGCAGGAGACGGTCGTAGGCGATGACCGGGATCCCGGCGTCCTTCGCGGCCTTGAGCTGCGACCCGAGCTGCGAGCCGTCGATGGCGCCCACGACGAGCACCTTCACGCCCTGCTCGATCATGGCCTGGATCTGGTTCTGCTGCTCCGAGACGCCGCCGTTGGCGAACTGCACGATCGGGTCGTACCCGGCCTCGGTGAGACCGTCGTTGAACAGGTTCTCGGCGAGCACCCAGTTCTCCGACGTCTTCTGGGGCAGGGCGACGCCGATCTTGGCGCCGTCCTCGAACCCTGCGGCCGCGGAGGCGCCGCCGCTCTCCTCGGACGAGGGGCCACCGCGGTCCGAGGACGAGCATCCGGTCAGCGCCAGCGCGCCGGCCGCGGCCAGGGCGACGAGCCCTGTCGCGAGCTTGGTCTTCATGGGGTCCCACTTTCTCTTCGCGACACCCGCCGTCGGGTGCCAGTTCGTGGACAGATCTGTGTGGTGCCAGGGACGCGCGGTCAGCCTCGGGAGGTCGCGCCGTCCGTGACCGGCACCTCGGGCTGGCTCTCGTCGGTGCCCGGCGTCGCGCCGGTCCCCTTCTTCCCCAGCCAGGGGAAGACCAGGCCGATGATCGACGGGCGGCCCGTCACCTTGCTGTGCACGTCGAACGCCACGGCGACCAGCAGCACGAGGCCCTTGATGATCTGCGTGGTGTCGGAGCCGACGCCCATGAGCTGGAGGCCGTTGTTGAGCACCGCCATGACGAGGCCACCGATGACGGAGCCGACGACGGTCCCGACGCCGCCGGAGACCGCGGCCCCGCCGATGAACACGGCGGCGATGGCGTCGAGCTCCCACATGTTGCCGTCGGACGGGCCGGAGGCGGTCGCTCGGCCGACGAAGACCATGCCCGCGACGGCCGCCAGGATCGACATGTTCATCATGACGAAGAAGTTGACGTGCCGGATGTTGATGCCGGAGAGCGCGGCCGCCGCCCGGTTGCCGCCGACGGCGTACACGTGCCGGCCGCCGATCGTCCGGGACGCGACGAAGTTGTACAGGATGACGAGCGCCACGAGCACGATGCCGGCGATCGGGAAGGACGTGCCGTACCGGCCGCTGCCGAACAGGTAGGTGACGTAGCCGATCACGGCGACCACGACGACGACCCGGACCACGACGACCCAGACCGGCGGCTGCTCCAGGCCGAGGCGCGAGGCGCGCGCCCGGCGGCGCAGCTCGGACCAGACCACGGCGGCGATCGCGAGCAGGCCCAGCACGAGGGTCGAGTTGTTGATGCCGGTGTTCGGCCCCCACTCGGGCAGGTAGCCTGCGCCGAGCTGCTGCAGCTCCTCGGGCACCGGCACCGTGGACGAGTGCCCGATGCGCTGGTTGAGGCCGCGGAACAGCATCATGCCGGCGAGGGTCGTGATGAAGCCGGGGATGCCGACGTAGGCGACCCAGAACCCCTGCCAGGCGCCGATCACCGCGCCCACGACCAGGCCGAGCAGGATGCCGGCCCACCAGGGGATGCCCCAGTCGCGCAACGCGATGGCCACGATGATGCCCGTGACCGCGGCGACCGAGCCCACCGACAGGTCGATGTGCCCGGCGATGATCACCAGCACCATCCCGATCGCGAGGATGAGGATGTAGGAGTTGCCGATGATGATGTTCTGGGCGTTGGAGGCCGTGAGGACCAGGCCACCGGTGGCGATCTGGAAGTAGGCGAGGAGCGCCAGGAGGGCGAGCACCATGCCGTACTGCCGGATACCCCCGCCGAACAGCTGCTTGAGTGACGACATCGTCGTGAGTTCCTTCTCGTGGGTCGGTCTGGTCAGCGCGCGGCGGCCGTGGGGGCGCCGGTCATGAGCCGCATGAGCTCTTCCTGCGTGGCGTCCTCGCGGGACAGCTCACCGGTCACCCGGCCCTCGAAGACCGTGTAGATCCGGTCGCAGAGGCCGAGGAGCTCCGGCAGCTCGGACGAGATGACGACCACCCCCTTGCCCTGGTCCGCGAGGCGGTGGACGAGACCGTAGATCTCGTACTTGGCGCCGACGTCGATGCCGCGGGTCGGCTCGTCGAGGATGAGGAGCTCGGGCTCCGTGAACATCCACTTCGCGAGCAGCGCCTTCTGCTGGTTGCCGCCGGACAGCGTGGCGACGCCGTCGCGCACGCTGGGCGACTTGATCCCCAGCGACTTCCGGTACTCCTCCGCGGCGAGGTACGCCTGGTCGTGGTCGATGACCGGGCCGGTCGACACCCGCGGCAGGTTCGCCGAGACGACGGTCTGCTGGATGGTGTCGAGCAGGTTGAGCCCGAGGGTCTTGCGGTCCTCGGAGACGTACGCGATGTGGTGCTGGATGGCGGACAGCACGTCGGGCACCACGATCTCCCGGCCGTCCATCCGGATCGTGCCGCCCAGGTACCGGCCGTAGCTGCGGCCGAAGATCGACCGCGCCAGCTCGGTACGGCCGGCGCCCATGATGCCCGCGAAGCCGACGATCTCCCCGCGGCGCACGTGGAACGCCGACTGCTTGCACACGAGCCGGCCGGGCACGGCGGGGTGCTCGACGGTCCAGCCCTCCACCTCGAAGAAGGTCTCCCCGATCTGGGGGGTGTGGTCGGGGAACCGGGAGGCGAGGGAGCGGCCGACCATGCCGCGGATGATGCGGTCCTCGTCGATCCCGCCGCCGCGCACGTCGAGCGTCTCGACGGTGCGGCCGTCGCGGATGATCGTGATCGAGTCGGCGATCTCCTCGATCTCGTTGAGCTTGTGGGAGATCATGATGCTGGTCAGGCCCTTGGCGCGCAGCCCGCGCAGCAGGTCCAGCAGGTGCTCGGAGTCGTCCTCGTTGAGGGCGGCCGTCGGCTCGTCGAGGATCAGCAGCCGCACGTCCTTGGCGAGCGCCCGGGCGATCTCCACGAGCTGCTGCTGCCCGACGCCGAGGTTCTTGATCAGGGTGTCGGGCGACGCGCGCAGGCCGACGCGGGCGAGCAGCTCGGCCGCCCGCTGCCGCGCGGTCTCCCAGTCGATGCCGACCCGGCCGCGCACCTCGTTGCCGAGGAAGATGTTCTCCGTGACCGACAGCTCGGGGATGAGCGCGAGCTCCTGGTGGATGATGACGATCCCGGCGTGCTCGCTGGCGCGGATGTCCTTGAACTCCACGACCTCGCCCTGGTAGCGGATCTCCCCGGAGTACGAGCCGTAGGGGTAGACGCCCGACAGGACCTTCATGAGCGTCGACTTGCCGGCGCCGTTCTCACCGCAGATGGCGTGGATCTCGCCCGCACGGACCTCGAGCGAGACGTCGTCCAGGGCCCGGACCCCGGGGAACTCCTTGGTGATGGACCGCATCTCGAGCACGGCGTGGTGTTCGGTCATGACTCTCCTTCGAGCGGCGGGCCGTCCGCAGGTGACAGTCCGGTAAGCAGCGCACCGGCGACGCTAGACCCGCAGATTTCTTGTCGTCAACTTCCGAAGGCAACCTGTGTCGCGGCTGTGACCTTTCACCCGCAGCCGTGCGGTCAGGCCGCGCCCGTGATCGCCGCGAGGATCTCCTCGTGCCGGGCCGCGGCGGGGAACGAGCCGTTGTTGCGGCCGTGCCGCAGCACCTCGATCCGGTCGGACACCGCGCGCACGTCGTTGAGGTTGTGGCTGATGAGGATCACCCCGAGGCCCAGCTCCCGGAGCCGCTCGATGTGCGTCAGCACCTCGGCGGTCTGCGCCACGGACAGCGCCGCCGTCGGCTCGTCGAGCACCACGATGCGCGGGTTGCCGATGAGGGTGCGGGCGATGGCGACCGCCTGCCGCTGACCGGCCGACAGGTGCCGCAAGGGGGTGCGCACCGACGGGATGCGCACGGTGAGGTGCGCGAGCAGCTCGCGCGTCTCGATCTCCATCCGGCCGTCCTGCAGCAGGCCTCCGCGGCCCCGCAGCTCCTGGCCCAGGAAGACGTTCGCCGTGACGTCGAGGTTCTCGCACACGGCCAGGTCCTGGAACACGCTGGCGACGCCGAGCTGGTTCGCCGCGGACGGCGAGGGGATCGAGACCGGCTCGCCGTTGATCTCCACCTGGCCCGAGCTGGGCGTGAGCACGCCCGCGACGACCTGGGCGAGCGTCGACTTCCCCGCGCCGTTGTCGCCCACCAGGGCGACCACCTCGTGCGCGTGCACCTCGAGGTCGACGTCGACCAGGGCCTCGACGGCCCCGAAGTACTTGCTCACCTGCCGCAGGGCGAGCAGCGGCGTTCGTCGCGCCGTCACTGGGCCTCCTTCCCCGTCATCGCTCGTACCGGCACGTCGTCCGTCCGCTCCAGCAGGTCCGTGCTCTGCAGGGCGAGCGCGAGGGTCCCCTCGAGCTCGGCCCGTGGCCCGAGCGCCGCCGGCACCACCTCCAGCGGCGTCACCTGGTTGAGCATCGTGCGACGACGCAGCGCCTCCCGCAGCGGGCGCAGGAAGATCTCGCCCGTCTGGGCCAGCACCCCGCCCACCACGACGCGCTCGGGGTTCAGGGCCGTCGCCAGGCCGGCGACGACGCCGCCGATCACCGTACCGGCGTCGGCGACGATCTCGCGACAGCCCGGGTCGTCGTCGTTCACCAGGCGGACCACGTCGCGCAGCGTGAGGTTGCCGTGGCTGGAGCGCAGCGGCTCCAGCAGCGCCCTGTCCCCGACGACGGTGTCGAGGCAGCCGCGGCTGCCGCACGAGCAGATGCGTCCGGCCGGGTCCACCTGCACGTGGCCGATCTCGCCGGCGGTCCCGGCGACGCCGCGGTGCACCCGCCCGCCGAGGACGATCCCGGCGCCGACCCCGTGCCCCGCGCGGACGTACAGCGCGTCGTGCACCTCCCGGGCCGCGCCCACGGTGCTCTCGGCCAGGGCGCCGAGGTTGGCGTCGTTGTCGACGTAGACCGGGCGGGCGAGCCGTTTCTCCAGGACCTGGGCCACGGGCACGCCGTCCCAGCCCCGCAGGATCCCGCGCACGGTGACCTGGCCGGACGCGGCGTCGACGGGCGCGGGCAGGCCGAGCCCGATCCCGAGGACCTCGTCCAGCTCGGCGCCGACCCGCTCCAGCAGGTCGACCACGAGGAGCGCGGCCCGGTCCAGGCTGGTGTCGGCGCGGTGCTCCGCGGGCAGCGGCATCACCTGCTCGGCCAGCACCTCGTGCGAGACGTCGGCGATGGCGACGGTCAGGGTCCGGGTGCCGACGAGGATCCCGGCCACGATCCCCACCCGGTGCGCGAGCGTGACGAGCTGGGCGCGGCGGCCCGACCGGATCGTGTTGCGGACCTCGACCAGCTCGGCCGCGACCAGCTCCTTGACGATCGTCGAGACCGTCGCCTGCGAAAGGCCGGTGGCAGCGGCCAGCTCGACCTGCGTGAGGCCGCCGTGGTGCTTGACCGTGTCCACGACCCGGGCACGGTTGGCCTCGCGCAACGAGGACTGCGAGCCCGCCATCGCACGCCGTCCTCTCACGACCGGAAGTCTATGGTGCGACGGCACGCAGGACGGCGACCGGGCGCCGTCCTGCGTGCCGTGGGAAAGGTCCCGGGAGGGACCCGTGATCAGCGCAGGCTCGCGGCCCGGCGCCGGTTGTAGATGTCGAACGCGACGGCCAGCAGGAGCACGAGGCCCTTGACGATCGGCTGCACCGCCTGGGAGACGCCCATCAGCTGCATGCCGTTCGACATGACCGCCATGATGAGGCCACCGATGATCGCGCCGCCCACGCGGCCGACGCCGCCCGAGGTGGACGCGCCGCCGATGAAGCAGGCGGCGATGGCGTCCAGCTCGAACATGTTGCCGGCGCCCGGCTGCGCGCCGTTCACGCGGGACGAGTACACGATGCCCGCGACCGAGGCCAGCAGGCCCATGTTCACGAAGATCCAGAAGTTGACCCGGCGCACGCGCACGCCCGACAGCTCGGCGGCGTGCTTGTTGCCGCCCACCGCGTACACGTGGCGGCCGAACACCGAGCGCTGCGTGACGAGGGCGTACACGATCACGAGGACCGCGAGGATGATCAGGACGACGGGCAGGCCGCGCGAGACGGACAGCTGGTAGCCGAACCACATGACGACGACGGCGACCACGACGAGCTTGGTCACGAACAGCGGCATCGACTCGACCGTCTGCTGGTACGCGATCTTGCCGCGGCGCGTGCGCCACTGGCTCACGGCGTACCCGACGACCGCGATGGCGAAGACCACCAGGGTGAAGACGTCGAAGCCGTTCCCCCCGAGGAGCCCGTTGAGGAAGCCGTTGGCGATCTTGTAGTACGTGCCGCCGAAGGGCGACAGCGAGACGTTGTCGAGCACCACGTAGGTGAGGCCGCGGAACAGCAGCATGCCCGCGAGGGTGACGATGAACCCCGGGATACCGACGTAGGCGACCCAGAATCCCTGCCAGGCCCCGACGAGGAGGCCCACGACGAGCGCGGCCAGCACGCCCATCCACCACGGCAGACCCTCGCGGATCACCACGACCGCCGAGACGGCGCCGGTGAGCGCCACGACCGACCCGACGGACAGGTCGATCTGGCCGGCGACGATGATCATCACCATGCCGATCGCGAGGATCAGGATGTACGAGTACTGCAGGACGATGTTCGTGATGTTCGTCGGCGACAGGAACATCGGGTTCAGCGCGGCGAACAGGGCGACGATCGCGATCAACGCGATGAAGATCCCGCTCTGCCGCAGGTTCCGGGTGAGCAGGTCCCGGACCCCGGCGATGGCGTTCATGAGGCGATTTCCTTCGTGGGCAGGGGCTGGTCACGCTCGATGGTCATGAGCTCCATGAGACGCTCCTGCGTCGCGTCCGCGACGGGCACGTCACCGGTGATCCGACCGAAGGCGAGGGTGTAGATGCGGTCGCAGACGCCGAGCAGCTCGGGCAGCTCGGAGGAGATGACGACGACGGCCTTCCCCGCGGCGACCATCTTGTTGATGATCGTGTAGATCTCGTACTTGGCGCCGACGTCGATACCGCGGGTCGGCTCGTCGAGGATGAGCACGTCCGGCTCGGTGTACAGCCACTTGGACAGCACGACCTTCTGCTGGTTGCCGCCCGAGAGCTGACCGACGACGGACGTGACCGTCGGCGTCTTGATGTTGAGGCTCTGCCGGTACTCCTCGGCGACCCGCAGCTCCTCGTTGCCGTTCACCCAGCCGCGCGGGGCGAGCTTGCCCAGCCCGGCCGACGAGATGTTCCGGCGGATGTCCTCGATGAGGTTGAGCCCGTAGACCTTGCGGTCCTCGGTGGCGTAGGCGATGTGGTGCTCGATCGCCTCGGGGACGGTGCGGGCCTGGATCTCCTTGCCGTCCTTGTACAGACGGCCGGAGATGTTGCGCCCGTAGGAGCGGCCGAAGACGCTCATGGCGAGCTCGGTGCGCCCGGCGCCCATGAGGCCGGCGATGCCCACGACCTCGCCCGCGCGCACGTGGAAGGACGCGGAGTCGATGACCTTGCGGCCGACCTGCGTGGGGTGGAAGACGGTCCAGTCCTCCACCCGCAGGACCTCGTCGCCCACGACCGAGGAGCGCTCGGGGAAGCGGTTCTCCAGGTCGCGGCCGACCATGCCGCGGATGATGCGGTCCTGCGTGGAGGTCGGCTCGGACATGTCGAGCGTCTCGATCGTGCGCCCGTCGCGGATGATGGTGGTGCGGTCCGCGATCTCGGCGATCTCGTTGAGCTTGTGGGAGATGATGATCGAGGTGATCCCCTGCTCCTGCAGGCCTCGCAGGAGGCCCAGGAGGTGCTCGGAGTCGGTGTCGTTGAGGGCGGCCGTCGGCTCGTCGAGGATGAGCAGGCGCACCTCCTTCGACAGCGCCTTCGCGATCTCGATGAGCTGCTGCTTGCCGACGCCGAGCTGGTTCACCGGCGTCACCGGGTTCTCGTCCAGGCCCACGCGCTTCAGCAGCGCCGCGGCCTCGGAGTTGGCCTTGTTCCAGTCGACGAGCCCGCCGCGGCCGCGCCGCTCGTTGCCGAGGAAGATGTTCTCGGCCACGGACAGGTACGGCACCAGGGCGAGCTCCTGGTGGATGATGACGATGCCCTCGCGCTCGGAGTCGTTGATCGACCCGAACTCGGCGGTCTTCCCGTCGTAGACGATCTCGCCGCCGTAGGTGCCGTGCGGGTACACGCCCGACAGCACCTTCATCAGCGTGGACTTGCCGGCGCCGTTCTCGCCGCAGATCGCGTGGATCTCGCCCTGCCGGACGTCCAGGCTCACGCCCGCGAGCGCCTTGACGCCCGGGAACTCCTTGGTGATCTCTCGCATCTCGAGGATCGTGCTCATGCGCCCCTCCTTCGGGGGTGCGGGTCCCGGCCCGTCCGTGAG
>NZ_JBHUWC010000030.1:0-29979 GCF_042670225.1 Isoptericola sp. NPDC057191
CGGCCGACCCGGCGGGCGCGGCCGCCCGCAGCTCGCCCACCGCGAGCGAGAGGGACCCGGTCCGCGCGAAGGCGTCGAGCAGCCCGGGGGCGACGGCGGCGACGTCGAGCCGGTCCAGCGGCGCCGAGTGGACGCCGGTCGCGACGGGGGCCACGAGCCGCTCGGCCACGCGCCGGCCGAGCCGCGACCGCACCAGGGAGCCCAGGTCCGTCGGGTCCGCGACGAAGCGCGGCAGCACCCGGTCGAGCGCGGCGCGGGCCACGCCCGGCCAGCCGACGGCACGCCGCACGTCCGGCGCCCACGGCACGGACGGGATGCCGAGCACGCCCGCCTTCGGCAGCGGGAACGTGTGCCCCCCGGCGTACCCCCAGGCCGACAGGGGCGCCGGGCTCACGACGTCCAGCCCGAGCTCGTCGGCCAGGTCCGTCACGGCCGTGCCGCGCGCCGCGAAGGACTCCGCGCCGAGGTCGAGGCGCACGCGCGGCACCGACCCGAAGGCGCCACCGCGCACCGGGCCGCCGACACGGTCGGAGGCCTCGAGGAGCACCACCTGCAGGCCGCGCCGCACGAGCGTGCGCGCGGCGACGAGGCCGCCGATCCCGCCGCCGACCACGACCGCGTCGACGTGCTCCGCGGCCCGCACGGGCGGGGACGCGGCGTCGGGGGCGCCGAGCGGCGGGAGGGGCGTCACAGCGAGTGGACCAGCTCGACGACGCGCGTCAGGACGGTCGGGTCGGTGTCCGGCGGCACGCCGTGGCCGAGGTTCACCACGTGCCCGGGCGCGGCCTGGCCACGGGCGACGACGTCGCGCACGTGCGCCTCGAGGACCGGCCACGGGGCGCCGAGCAGCGCGGGGTCGATGTTGCCCTGGACGGGGACCGCGCCGCGCTCGTGGTCGGCCAGCAGCGCGGCGGCCTCGTCGAGCGGTGTGCGGTAGTCGACGCCGACGGCGGGGTGGGTGATGCCCGCGGCGTCGAGCACGTCACGCAGGGCGGGCAGCAGGTGGCCCGTGCCGGTGCCGAAGTGGATCGCGGCGAGCCCGTCGCCCGGCGCGCCGTCGGCCCCGGGTGCGCGCAGGTCCGCGACGTGCGCCAGCGCGGCCGTGGACGACGGCGCGACGTGCCGCGTGTAGTCCGCGAGGGCGAGCGAGCCCGCCCAGGAGTCGAAGAGCTGCACGGCCGACGCGCCCGCCAGGACCTGCGTGCGCAGGAACCGGCCGGTCAGCTCGGCGGTCCAGGCCGTGAGCCGCCCCCACGTCTCGGGGTCGGCGTGCATGAGGGTGCGCGCGGCGAGGTGGTCGCGCGACGGGCGGCCCTCCACGAGGTACGCGGCGAGGGTGAACGGCGCACCCCCGAAGCCGAGCAGGGGCACGTCGCCGAGCTCGGCCACCGTGAGGCGCACGGCCTCCGCGATCGGCGCCAGGGCGCCGTCGTCGAGGGTGCGGGAGGTGAGCCGGGCGACGTCGTCGGCGGTCCGGTACGGCTGGTCCATGACCGGCCCGACGCCGGGCTGGATGTCGACGTCGACGCCGGCGAGGCGCAGCGGCACGACGATGTCGCTGAAGAAGACCGCGGCGTCCACGTGGTGGCGGCGCACCGGCTGGAGGGTGATTTCCGCGGCGAGCGGTGGCCGGAGGCAGGAGTCGAGCATCCCTACCCCCTGACGGACCTCGCGGTACTCGGGCAGCGACCTGCCGGCCTGCCGCATGAACCACACGGGGGTCACGTCCGGACGGTCCCCCCGCAGGGCACGCACCAGCGGGGCGTGCGTCGTCCGGCCGTCGACCAGCGGGTGGTCGGTGGGCAGCAGGGTGGGCTCGACCGGGAGCGTGGGGGATGTCACGGTCCATGATTCTGCCCCTCCCGTTCGCCTCTCTTAAAGTGGGAGCACTGTGGTACTCCTCTCCCTCACCGCCTCGCACCGCGAGCTGGACCTGGACGCGCTCGAGCGGCTGTCCACCGGCTCGGGTTCCGTCGGGCGTGCCGCCGTCGGTGCGTGCGGGCCCGTGCAGGGGTCCGTGGTGATCTCCACGTGCAACCGGTTCGAGCTGTACCTGGACGTCGACGCCCCGGTGCACGGCGACGCGGTGCGGCACGCGACGCGGCACGTCGCGGCCGTGGTGGCGGCCAGCTCGGGCGTGACCGAGCAGGTCGCGGCGGAGTCGTTCACGGTGCGCACCGGGCCCGAGGTCACGTCGCACCTGTTCACCGTGGCCGCCGGCCTGGACTCGATGGTCGTGGGGGAGCGTGAGATCGCCGGCCAGGTCAAGCGCGCCCTCGCGGAGGCGCGCGCCGACGGCACCACGTCCAAGACGCTCGAGCTGCTCTTCCAGACGGCGTCGCGCACGTCGAAGCGGGTCGGCACCCGGACCGAGCTCGGCGCGGCCGGGCGGTCGGTCGTGGCGCTGGGCCTCGACCTCGCGGGCCGGGACCTCGCGGGCGGGGACCTCGCCGGACGAGACCTGCGCCGCGGCTCCGGCCACGACGGGTCGTGGCGGGGCGTGCGCGTGGTGCTCATCGGCACCGGCTCGTACGCCGGGGCGTCCGTGGCGGCGCTGCGCGCCCGCGGCTGCGACGACGTGCGGGTGTACTCGCGGTCGGGCCGCGCCGAGGCGTTCGCCCAGGGGCACGAGGTCGAGCCGGTGCGCGACCTGGTCGATGCGCTGGCCGACGCCGACCTGGTGGTGTCGTGCTCGGGTGCCCGCGGCCGCCGTCCCGCCGGCCCGCCCGACGCGGGCGCCGAGGCCTCCCTGGAGTACGTGCTCGACGCCGCCGCCGTGGTGCGTTCGCGCGAGCGCGCCGCTGCGGCCGCCGGCGACGAGCCGGAGCCGCGGCCCCTGGTGGTGCTCGACCTGGCGCTGCACCGGGACGTCGACCCCCGCGTGGCCGACGTCGAGGGCGTGCTGCTGTACGACCTGGGGACGCTCAAGGCGCACGCCCCCGCGACCGCGGCGGACGTCGTCGACCGGGCGCGCCGCATCGTGGACGACGCGGCCGCCGAGTTCGAGGAGACCCGCCTGGGCCGTGCGGCCGACGCCGCCGTCGTCGCCCTGTTCGACGCGGCCGAGGACCGGGTGCGGGCCGAGGTCGACGCCGCCGTGGACCGCCTCGTCACCGAGCTGGCCGCCCGCGGGGAGACCCCGGACGAGGCCGACGTGGACGCCATCTCGCGCGACGTCCGCAAGCGGGCGCACTCCGCCCTGCACGCGCAGATCGTGGCCGTGCGGGCCGACGCGCTCGCGCGGGCCCGGGCCGAGGAGGCCGCCGTGGTGGCGGCTGCCGAGGCGCTCGCGACGGACGCCGACCGCGTCGTCGGCCGCTGACGCCACCCGCTGTCGAGAACCTCCCGCAGAGCCCGGTTCGCCGGTTCGGGGCCCAGATCACCCCGTTTCAACGCGCGCGTCCTGCTTGTCGGCACTACCTTGCGAGACGCGGGATGCCGGTACGGGTGCCGGGTCCGCTACCGAAAGCCTGACCCGCAACGGAAGGAATCACCGACATGGACAGCTTCTGGGACTACATCTGGTTCCTGGTCTGGATCTTCCTCTTCATCGCCTACCTCATGGTGCTGTTCCAGATCCTCACGGACCTGTTCCGCGACCACAAGCTCTCCGGCTGGTGGAAGGCGCTCTGGATCATCTTCCTGATCTTCCTGCCTCTGCTCAGCGCGCTCGTCTACCTCATCGCCCGTGGCCGCGGCATGTCCGAGCGCCAGATCGCGGCGGTCAAGGAGGCGCGGAGCGCGACCGACAGCTACATCCAGTCGGTGGCCGCGCAGGCGACCCCGGCCGACCAGATCGCCTCGGCGAAGAAGCTGCTCGACGAGGGCACCATCTCCCCGGAGGAGTTCGCGTCGCTCAAGGCGAAGGCCCTCTCCTGACGTTGCACCGCAGCACCTGCGACGCCCGGTCCCGCGCTGTCGGGGCCGGGCGTCGTCGTCTGCGCCGCACCCGCCGCTACGCTCGGCTGACATGACCTCGACGGCGGCGCCCGCCGCGCCCTCGACCCCGGGCCGCGCTCCCGCCCCGCGGCTCGGCGTGATCGACATCGGCTCCAACACCGTGCACCTGCTCGTCATGGACGCGCGGTACGGCGTGCGCCCCGTGCCGCACGCGGAGCGCAAGATCGCGGTGCGGCTGATGCGCTACCTGGACGACGACGGCGCGGTCGTCGCGGAGGGCCGGCGCGCGCTGCTCGCGGCGGTCGACGACGTCATGGCCCTCGCGCGGGAGTCGGCCGTCGAGGAGCTGCTGCCCATGGCCACGTCCGCGCTGCGCGACGCCGCGAACGGGACCGAGGTGCTGGCCGCGATCTCCGAGCGGGTAGGGCGCGAGGTCCTGGTGCTGTCCGGCGAGGACGAGGCGCGGCTGACGTTCCTCGCCGCCCGCCGCTGGCACGGGTGGGCGGCCGGGCGGCTGCTCGTGCTCGACATCGGCGGCGGGTCCCTCGAGATCGCCTGCGGGGTGGACGAGGAGCCCGATCTCGCGGCGTCGGTCCCGCTCGGTGCCGGCCGTACGACGCGGGAGCTGCTGCCCCACGACCCGCCGTCCCCGCAGGAGGTCGAGGCGTTGCGGGTGCACGCCCGCACGCTGCTCGCACCGGTGGTCGACCGGCTCGCCGCCGTGCCTGCGCCGGACCACGTGGTGGCGACGTCCAAGACGTTCCGGTCGCTCGCGCGGCTCGCCGGGATGCAGGTCGAGGCCGTGGGGCCTGACGACCGCTGGCGGCTGCGGCTGGCGCAGCTCGCCGACTGGGTGCCCCGCCTGGCCCGCATCCCCGCCGAGGGGCGCACCGCCCTGCCCGGCGTCACCCCGGACCGCACGTACCAGATCGTCGGCGGCGCGGTCGTGGCGGAGGAGACGATGCGTGCGCTGGGCGTCGACGAGGTCGAGATCTGCCCGTGGGCGCTGCGCGAGGGCGCGGTGCTGCAGCGCCTGGACCGGATGTAGCGGTCGTCAGCCGGCGGGCGCCTGCACCCAGGCGACGCCGGGCGTCGACACCCGCGTGCCGTCGGGCCGCTCGACCACGACGAGGAGGACGGCGGTGCACGTCGCGCAGCGCACGACGGCGCCCATCGCGGAGAGGTGCACCGTGGTGCGGGCGACGACGTCCGTGCGCCCGCAGTGGGCGCAGCGCACGACGGCGCGGGTGGCCTCGAACGCGTAGAACTCGCCCAGCGTCCCCGCCAGGGCCGACCCGTCGAGGGGAGCGGTGCCGTGGGGCTCCGACATCAGGCACCTCCGAAACGCTCGGTGCGGACCCGGTCGGGCGGGTGCCCGAGCCCGGTGAGCAGCGCGGCGGCCGCCTCGACGAACCCGGTGGGCCCGCAGACGAAGACGTCCGTCCCGTCCTCGGGCCCGAACCCGGGGGCGGAAAGGTCGTCCGCCGTGATGCGGGCCGGGGCCGTCGGCCATCCCGGCGGCACCTCGCGGGTGTAGACCCACCGCACGTCCAGGCCGGGGTCGGGCGTGTCGATCTCCTCGTGCCCGATCGCGTCCAGGGGGCGGCGCACGGAGCACACCAGCCGGAACGGCGCGCGGCGCCCGGACAGCCTCCGGGCGCGCGTCATCGCGAGGAACGGCACGACGCCGGAGCCGCCGGCGACGAGCAGCACGGGCGCGGGGTCGTCGTCGTGCCACACGAAGTACCCGCCGAGCGGGCCGCGCACCTCGAGCTGGTCCCCGGGACGGGTGTCGCGCACCAGGTAGGGCGACACCTCGCCGTCCGGGACCTCGTCCACCACGAGGTCGACACGCTCGTCCACGCCCGCCGTGGCGAGGGAGTAGGCGCGGGTGGCCTGGTAGCCGTCGGGCGCGGTGAGCCGGACGTCGACGTGCTGGCCGGGCAGCGCGCCCGCGAACCCCGGCACGGCGAGGGTGAGCTCGCGTGCCGTGTCGGTCAGGGGGCGGGCCCCGACGACGGTCGCGACGTGCCAGCTCATGCGTACCGCTGCTCGAGCCAGGGGTCGCCGTAGGCGTGGTACCCGTTCTGCTCCCAGAACCCGAGGTCCTCGGCGTCCATCAGCTCCAGCCCGCGCAGCCACTTGGCGCTCTTCCAGAAGTACAGGTGCGGCACCAGCAGCCGCGCCGGGCCGCCGTGCACCGGGTCGAGCGGCTCGCCCTCGAACTCGAACGCGACCCACGCCTGCCCGTCGAGCAAGTCCTGCATCGGCACGTTCGTCGTGTAGCCGCCGTAGGAGTGCGCCATGACGAACTCCGCGCTGGTCTCGACGTCCTCCAGCAGGGTGTCCAGGGACACGCCCCGCCAGGTGGTGCCGAGCTTGGACCAGTGGGTGACGCAGTGGATGTCGGTCTCGATGTCCTCCGCCGGCAGCGCCATGAGCTGCTCCCAGGTCCAGCTGTGGCCCTCGCCGAGCTCCGCGCGGACGGTGAGCTCCCAGTGCGCCTCGTCGACGTTCGGCGTCGGGCCCGCGGAGAGCACCGGGAAGTCGTCGGTGACGAACTGCCCTGGGGGGATCTCGTGCTCCGGCTCGGGGCGGCGGCCGCCGAACCCTCGTGTCACGACGCCCATCGGACCTCCATCGTCGAGCCTCTCCGCCGGGACCGGCGCGGTCGTCCCGTCACCACTCGTATGAGACCAGAGCCGCGGGCGCGGCGCACCTCTGCGGGCGTGTCACCGCATGTCGCGCCGCGGCTCGTCGTGCGGCTCGTCGTGCGGCCAGTCATCGTGCGACCCACGCGGCGTGGTCCGCACCCCACGGACGGGCGGGGGCGGGATGGTCGTCGACCCCGGGCAGGGCGGGCCGGGCGGTCGTGACGCGGGGCTGGTGGCCGTGGCTCACCACCTCCTCCGGCCCGGGTGCCGCCGCCGGGGGGTGACCGGGGTCGCGGCCGTCGGCGTCGAGCAGCCAGGCCGCCGTGCGGGCCAGCGCCGCGGTGACGTCCCGCCCGCGCCCGTCGCGTCCGCGGGCGACGAGCGCGTCCACGACGCCCGCGGCCAGGAGGTAGCCCGTCGCGTGGTCGAGCGCCTGCGCGGGCAGCGCGCCCGGGGTGTCGCCGTCGGCGGACTCGAGGAGCCCGATGCCCGACGCCGCCTGCACGATCGAGTCGAAGCCGCGTCGGCCCGCCCACGGGCCGGCGTCGCCCCAGGCGGAGACGCGGGCCACCACGGCGCCGGCCGGCGGGCGCAGCCCGAACGCGTCGAGCGCGCCCGGACGGTAGCCGGTGACGAGCACGTCCGCGCCGTCGAGCAGCGCCTGGGCGCGCTCGTGGTCGCCGGGGTCGCGCAGGTCGAGCAGCGCGGTCCGCTTCCCCTGCCCGACGTCGAGGTGCTGGTGGCGGATCTCCGCGGGCACCGGAGGGTCGACGCGCAGCACCTCCGCGCCGAGGGTGGCCAGCGTCCGGGTGGCGACGGGCCCGGCGATGACGCGGGTCAGGTCGAGCACCCGCACGCCGGCGAGCGGCGTCGGCCCGCCGGGCAGCGCGGCGGGGCGCGCGTCGTCGTCCCGGGCCGTGACCCGCACGAGCGGCCCTTGGCGTGCCGCGGCCCCGGGCGCGGACGCGCGCCACCCGGCCTCGTCCCGGACGCGGACGACGATCGCTCCCGCCGTGGCCGCCTCGTCCTCCAGCGCGGCAGCCGAGGCGCCCGCGAGGTGGGCGGTCAGGCCGTCGCGGTCGGTGCCGTCGGGCAGGCCCAGCAGCCGCAGGAGGCGCACACGGTGGTGCGGGTAGTTCGCGTGCGTGCGCACCCAGCCGTCGGCCGTGCGGAAGAACCCCGACAGCGGCGCGAACCCTGGCACCGGCCGTCCGTCCAGCCGCAGCAGCCGGTCCGAGCCGAACGACGCGGCCACCCGCGCCGGCGACGGCCCCCGGTCCACGAGCGTGCCCGTCGCCCCCGCCCGGCCGGCCGCGGAGCACAGCGCCGCGACGGACCCGAGCGCGAGGTCGAGCGCCGGCAGCGTCGCGGCGAGCCACCCGTCCCGCGCGCCGTCGAGCGCGGGCGGGTCGCCGTGCTCGCCGTGCTCGCCGTGGTCGCCGTGCACGCCGTCGCCGAGGCCGGGCGCGACGCCCGACCGGTACTCCGCCACGAGGCGCCGCCAGCCGTCCATGCCGCCACGGTACTCACGCGCCCCTCCTGCCGAGGTAGTTCAGACCCTGCCGAGGTAGTTCAGACCGTGCCGAGGTAGTTCAGACCGTGCCGAGGTAGTTGGGGCCGTGCCGAGGTAGTTCAGACCGCGCCGAGGTAGTTCAGATCGCGCACTACCTCGGCGGGAGGTGAACTACCTCGGCGAGATCCGCACTACCTCGGCGGGAGGTGGACTACCTCGGCGGGTGGTGGACTACCTCGGCAGGATCGGTGGGCTCTCCTCCTGGGCGAGCGGGCTACTCAGCGGGCGGAGCGGGCACGCGCGAGCCGGATAGGATCGCGGGCATGGCCAAGAGCACCGCGACAGCCCCCGTCCTGCGTCCGTTCGAGGGTCTGCCGGGGGAGGCGGACTGGGTCGCCCTGCGCGAGGTGGTCCCGTCCGCGACGGCCACCGCGCGGACCACCGCGGACCACGGGGCGCGCGACGTCGTCGTCACGACCGTCCTGCCGGGCGGCTGGTGCGCGCTGCACCGCGAGGACGGCACCGTCCTGCTCGCGCTGCACGGCATGGGCAGCGCCGACGACCTCAGCCGCGACCTGGCGTCGGCGCTGCTCGTCGCCGCGGCGGCGGAGCCCGGCACGGGCGTGCTGCCGGAGGAGCTGCCGGCCGCGCAGGACGGCGACCCGCGCCTGCAGGACGTGCTCGACCTCGACGTCCCGTTCGAGGTGACCGTGCACGAGGGCTACGACTACTGGCTCGACTCCGGCACCGAGATGACGGACGAGATCCGCGAGTCGCTCGACGAGGCCGCCGAGGCGTCCATCCCCACGGTGAAGCTGGCGTCGGTGCCCTCGGCGTACTGGTGCCGGATGTCGCGCGAGTTCCTGCGCTGGGCGCGCACGGAGGACGAGGACCGTGTCGTGGACGCGATCGCCCGCCTGCACGCCCGCCGCGAGTCGGGCCTCGCGGGGGGCAAGTTCCTCGGCATGTTCCGCGCCTGCGGGCTCGTGGTGCCCGTCTGGGAGCTGCCCCGCGGCACGGAGGCGGCGGAGCTCGAGGAGCCCGTGGCCGAGCTCGCCACGCGGCTCGACGAGGCGCTGGCGGTCACCGACCCCCTGGACGCGAACGAGCGACGGGCACGGGCCGGTATCGTCTCCCGACAGGTGACGCTGCGCTGACGCGGCGCTCGCGCGCGGCGGGTGCCGCGCGGTGGCACCGCAGCCCGGCGGCGGCTCCGCACGATCTTCACGGCACGTCCCGGACGACACCCTTTCTTGACCAGAGATCGGGCCTTCCGGGGGAGTACAGTTCTTCGGGAAAAGTTTGCTCTTCTGATCCCCGGTGATTCTCCCAAGGAGTCATCGCACAGCAGCGCCGGCGGGCGTCGTCCGTCCGGCCGACACGGGCAGAGACCCACAGGCAGACCCAACAGGCAGGGAGTCGTGAACACGGACCGCGGAGCGACCCGTACGGGCGCTGAGGTGTCCACCAGCCAGGCCGACGCCGGCGACCGGAACGCCGTCGCCGGCACCGACGGGAGCGCCAGCGCGTCGGTCGCCACCCGCGTGGGTGCGCTGCCCGTCGCCAAGACGCCACGGCCGCCGACGGCGCAGGGGCGGCGCAACCCCCAGCGGGTCGCCGTGATCATCCCTGCCAAGGACGAGTCGGCGCGCATCGCCTCGACGGTCCGGTCCGCCCGCGCGATCCCGCACGTCGACCTCGTGCTCGTCGTCGACGACGGGTCGACGGACGACACGCAGCACGTGGCGCGCGACGCCGGCGCCGTGGTCGTGCGGCACTCGCACAACCGGGGCAAGGCCGCCGCGATGGAGACGGGGGCGGCGGTCGTCGCCATGCGCGACGCCGACGGGCGCGCCCCGCGGCTCCTGCTGTTCGTCGACGGCGACCTGGGCGACACGGCCGTCAACACCGCGCCCCTCGTCACCCCCGTGCGCGAGGGTGTCGCCGACCTCGCGATCGCCCTGCTGCCGAAGCAGACCGGCGCCGGGGGCCGAGGGATCGTCGTGGGCACGGCCCGTCGCGCCATCCAGCACCTCACCGGGTGGAGCCCCAGCCAGCCGCTGTCCGGCATGCGCTGCCTCACCCGCGAGGCGTTCGAGTCCGCCACGCCGCTGGCGCACGGCTGGGGCGTCGAGACCGGCATGACGATCGACCTGCTCCGCCAGGGGTACGTGGCCGTCGAGGTGCCGTGCGACCTGCGGCACCGGGCGTCGTCCAACGACCTCAAGGGGCAGCTCCACCGCGCCGGTCAGTACCGGGACGTCGTGCTCGCCGTGAACGCGCGGCGCGTGCGCGGGGCGGTCGACGCCGTCCGCGGCATCGGGCGCTCGCGGGACCACGCGCCGTCCTGAGCACCGCCCTGATCTGCGCCGACGCCGACGTCGACAACCCCAGGGGGCGTGACTAGGCTCGCAGCCCGGCGGGACCTTCCTGTCCCACCCTTCCCGACGGAGGCCCGATGCCCACCGCTGACCCCGGAACACCTGGCGCGCTGCGGGCGCCCGACGTCCGCGCCGTGCTCGACGCGCTGGCGTCCGGTGAGCCCGTCGCCGAGGCCGCCGTCGTCGAGGCGACCGAGCTGCCCCCCGCGACCGTCGCGCGAGCGATCGAGGCGCTGGTCCGGACGGGGGCGGTCGTCGCCCCGGACGGCGCGGCAGGTCGCGTCCAGGTCGACCCGGACGCCGCGTTCGGGCTGGGCGTCGACGTCGCGCGCGACCGGGTGCGGGTCGCCCTGGTGGACGCGACGGGCGCCGTGCGGGCACGCGCCGAGCGCCGCGACGTGCAGCGCACGCCCGTCGCCCGCGCCCGCGCCGCGGCAGGGCTCGCGAACTCGTGCCGCGAGGACGTGGCGGCACGGCTCGCCCCGGGCCGCCGGGTCGAGGTCGGCCGCGCGGTCGTGGCGTTCCCCGCCGTCGTCGGGGTCGACCACACCACCGTGCTGCACGTCCCCGGGTTCGAGAAGGGCGGCACGACGCTCCACGACGCCCTCGCCGACGCCCTCGGCTGCCCCGTCTCCCTCGACAACGACGTGAACCTGGCCGCCGTGGCGGAGCAGCAGCTCGGCGCCGGCCAGGGCCGGTCGTCGTTCGTCACGCTCTCCTTCGGCGCAGGCTTCGGTGCGGGCGTCGTCCTGGACGGTCACCTGCACCGAGGGGCGGCGGGCATCGCGGGCGAGGTCGCGTTCCTGCCGCAGCCGGGCCACGCGCTGGGCGAGCAGGTGCTGGGCGACGTCGCGGTCGCCGCGCTCGCCAAGGACCACGACCTGCCCGAGGACGTCACGGTGCGGGAGCTGATCGACCGCGCCGAGGCCGGTGACGGTGTGGCCGACGAGGTCGTCGCGGAGATCGCCCGACGCATCTCGGTGGTCGTCGCGACGCTCGCCATCGTGCTCGACCCCGAGCTCTTCATCCTCGCGGACGAGGCCGCCCGCCCGCCCGTCGCGCGGCGGGTCACCGCCTTCCTGCGCGACCGGGTCGCGGTCCTGCCCGTGCGCATCGAGCCGTCGCCCCTCGGCGGGGACGGCGCGGTGCTGGGCGCGGGCCGCGCGGCCGGCGAGGCGCTGCGCGACGCGGCGGCCGCGGACGCGGCGGCCGCGCTCGACGGCGTCGGCGGGGCGGCCCGGTGAGCGCGCCGGACGCGCCCTCGGACCTCACCGCGCGGCTCGGCCTGGCGCCGGGTGCCCGGGCGATCATCCTCAACGCTGACGACCTGGGCATGTGCCGGGCGGCCAACCGCGCGATCATGCCGCTGCTGGCCGCTGGTCACCTCGACTCCGCCACGGTGATGGTGCCGTGCCCGTGGGCGCCGGACGCGCTCGCGACGGCCGCCGCCGACCCGAGCCTCGACGTCGGCGTGCACCTCGTGCTCACCAGCGAGTGGACGCGGTACCGGTGGCGCCCGCTCACGGGGGTGGGCACGTCGCTGGTGGACGCCGCCGGCTACTTCCCCGCGGACGTGGACGCCGTCGAGCGGGGGGCCTCGGACGACGACGTCGCCGCGGAGCTCGCGGCCCAGCTCGACGCGGCGCTCGCGGCAGGGCTCGACGTCAGCCACCTCGACAACCACATGGGCTCGGTCTACGGGCTCGCCACGGGGCGCTCGTTCCTGCCGCAGGTGCTCACGCTGGCGGCGGCCCGCGGGCTGCCCTTCCGGCTGCCGCGCTCGCTCGACGGGCTGCGTGCCATGGGCGCGGACCCGGACGCCCCCGGCTCGCAGGAGCTCCTCGACGCGGCCACGGCGGCGGCCGACGCGGCCGGAGTCGTCATCCTCGACCGGCTGTGGACCCACCCCTTCGAGCTGGCGGGGGAGGGCACGCCCGACGCGGAGGACTACGAGACGGTCAAGGCCGCCTTCCTCGACCTGCTGCGGGACGTCCGCCGGGGGGTCACGGAGATCTTCCTGCACCCGATGCTGGCCGGCGACGAGCTGTCCGACGCGGTGGACTACGCGGCGACCAAGCGGGGCTACGAGGAGCGGCTGCTGCGCGACCCGGACGTCGCGGCCACCGTCGCCGCCGAAGGGCTCGTGCGGGTGGGCTGGCGCGACCTGCGCGCGGTGCAGCGGGGCGAGCGGTGAGCCACCCGCCCTTCCGGCAGGGCGGGATGCTCGCGCGGCTGCGCGACCGCCGGCTCGTCGGGGCGCCGGACCGCGCGCAGACCGTCGCCTACGGTGCGTCGGCGTTCCCGGCGAACCTCATGCTCCAGACGTTCTCCGCGTTCGTCGTGTTCTTCTACGTCGACCACCTCGGCGTGCCCGCGGGCTGGGTCGCGGCCGCGATGGTGGCGCACGGCATCCTCAACGCGCTGCTCAACCCCCTGGTGGGCGCCGCCTCCGACCGTCACCGCACGCCGTGGGGCCGGCGCGTCCCGTGGATCGTGCTCGGCATCGTGCCCCTCGTCGTGGCGTTCGCGCTCGTGTGGATGCCGCCGGCGACCACGCCGGCGGTCCTGGTCGTGTGGTTCCTCGTCGTCGTGGCCATGTTCGACGTCGCGTACGTCGCGGTGGTGCTCAACGTGTCCGCGCTGTTCCCCGAGATCTTCCGCACGACGGCGGAGCGGGCGCGCGGCAACAGCCCGCGGCAGCTGTTCGCGCTGGTGGGCATGATCCTCGGCACGGCGGGCGCGCCCCTGCTGTACGACTCGATCGGCTGGGCCTGGATGGGCGTCGCGCTCGCCGTGGTGTGCGCCGGGTTCTTCGCGTGGTCGCTGGCCGGGATGGTCGAGCGCGACGCCGACGACGCGGCCCGCGCCCGCGAGTCCACGGTCGGCCTGCGCGACCAGCTCCGGTACACGTTCGCCAACCGCGCCTTCGTCACCTACGTGGTCGGCTCGTTGCTGCTGCAGAGCACGACGGCGGTGCTCCTCGCGGGCGTCCCGTTCTACGTGAAGTACACCGTGGGCGGTGCCGACGCGGACTCCACGCTGATGCTGGCGCCGATCTTCGTGGCCGCGATCCCCGCGATCTGGGGCTGGTCGTGGGTGGTGCGGCGGCTCGGTCCGCGCACGACGATGCTCGCGGTGGTCGCCGTCTACGGTCTCGCGACGTGCCTGTACCTGCTGCCGACGACCGTGCTCGGCGCGGGCGCCGCGGGGCTCGCCGTCGGCCTGGGGGTGGCCGGCCTCATGCAGGTGCTGGAGGTGACGCTCGGGCAGGTGATCGACGACGACGAGCGGCGCACCGGCCTGCGCCGCGAGGGCATGTACTTCGGCGCCAACGGCTTCGTGGTGCGCGGGGCGGTGGTCGTGCAGGCGGTGGTCGTGGCGGGGGTGCTCGCCGCGAGCGGGTACGTCGAGGGCGCGACGGCGCAGGCGCCCGAGGTCGCCACCGGTGTCCGCCTCCTGCTCGGCGGGGTGCCGGTGGTCCTCGCGGCCCTGGCGTTCGTCTGCTTCTGGCTGTACCCGCTGCGGTCCGCGGCGAGCGCTCCCGTCCCGGCCGCCGCGCCCTGACCCGGGGACTGGGTCAGGGCGCAGGGTCAGGCCTGGAGCCAGACCGTCGTGCCGCCGGGCACCTCACCATCGGTGAGCGGGCCGCTGGCGAGCAGCACCTCGCCGGCGGGCAGCGGGGCGGGCTCCGTGCCGAAGTTGGTCACGCTGGTCCACCCGTTCGGGCGGCGGAAGGCGAGGACGTCCGGCGCCCCGGTCTCCAGCCACTCGAGCTCCTCGGCCGTCTGCAGGCGGCGGCGCAGGCCTAGCGCGGTGCGGTACAGGGTCAGCGTGGAGTCCTCGGCGCCGTCCTGCACGGCGGCGGCGTGGTCGGCGAACCAGGCCGGCTGCGGCAGGTGCGCGGGGCCGTCGCCGAAGCCGAGCGACGGCCCGTCCGTCGTCCAGGGCAGCGGGACGCGGCAGCCGTCCCGGCCGACCTCGACCCCGCGGCTGCGGAAGAACGTCGGGTCCTGCCGCTCGCCCTCGGGGATGTCCGCCACCTCGTGCAGGCCGAGCTCCTCGCCCTGGTAGAGGTAGGACGAGCCGGGGAGCGCGAGCTCGAGGAGCGTCGCCGCGCGGGCCCGCGCCAGCCCGGTCTCGCGGTCGAGGTCGGCCTCCGGACCGCCGGCCAGCAGCCAGTCGGCGCCGCCCTTGCGGGGGCTGGTGCCCCGGGGAGGCAGGCCGTAGCGGGTGGCGTGCCGCACGACGTCGTGGTTGGAGAACACCCACGTGGTCGAGGAGCCCGACAGGGCCGCGAGCTCCAGGTTGGCGGTGATGATGGCCCGGAACTGCGCGGCGTCGAAGTCGGCCTCGAGCAGGTCGAAGTTGAACGCCTGCCCCAGGCCCGCCTGGCTGGCGTAGCGGGCGCGGCGCTCGGCCGAGCCCACCCACGCCTCCGCGACCGCCGTCCGGGGCGGGTCGTACGCGTCGAAGACCTCGCGCCACCCGGCGTACACGTCGTGCACGTCGTCGCGGTCGAACAGGGGGTGGTTGCCGTCCTGCGGCAGCGCCTCCAGCTCGGCCTGGGAGGGCAGCGGCTCGCCCGGCGCGGGCAGGTCCTTGGTGAGCATGTGCGCGACGTCGATGCGGAAGCCGTCCACCCCGCGGTCGGACCAGAAGCGCAGCGTGCGCAGGAAGTCCTCCCGCACCTCGGGGTTGTCCCAGTTAAGGTCGGGCTGCTCGACGGCGAAGTGGTGGAAGTACCACTGGCCGTCGCCCACCGGCTCCCACGCGGGGCCGCCGAAGACGGAGGTCCAGTCCGCGGGGGGCAGCTCGCCGTCGGCCCCGAGGCCGTCCCGGAAGATGTACCGGTCGCGGGCGGGCGAGCCCTTCGGCGCGGCGAGCGCCTCGGCGAACCACGCGTGCAGGTTGGACGTATGGTTGGGGACGATGTCGACGACGACGCGGATGCCCGCTCCGTGCAGCGCGGCGACCATCTCGTCGAAGTCGTCGAGCGTGCCGATCTTCGGGTCGACGTCCCGGTAGTCGGCGACGTCGTACCCGCCGTCGGCCAGGGCGGACGGGTAGAACGGGCTGAGCCAGACGGCGTCGATGCCGAGGGCCGCCAGGTAGTCCACGCGGGACGTGACGCCCCGTAGGTTGCCGATGCCGTCGCCGTCGGAGTCCGCGAAGCTCCGCGGGTAGATCTGGTAGACGGCGGCCTGGCGCCACCAGGTGGCGTCGGTGGTGCCGGCCGAGGCGGTGGCGGGGACGTCCAGCAGGTCGCTCATGGGTGCTTGCCCTTCTTCCGGTGCTGCGGTCGAGGTGGTGGCCGGGGTGGGTCCCGTCGCACGTCCGGACACTAAATGCGGTGCCGAAATTAAGTCTGAGAAGCACCATGTCACCCGCGCGCACGAGCGGTCAACCCCCCTCGGGCGGCAAGATCTCGCACTAGGATCAACGCCTTGGCCGGTCGGCGCCGAGGCGCGGCCGACGACGCGAGACGGAGCGCGATGACGAACGGGCCGGAGGCCGCCACGCCTTCGACGCACCTGGTGCGGCGGATCAACGCCGAGCGCGTGCTGCAGGAGGTCTGGGCCGGGGTGCCGGTCACCGCCAGCGACCTCATGGCCGCCACCGGCCTGGCCCGCTCCACCGTCCTGGCGCTGTGCCGGGAGCTCACGGACCGGGGCTGGCTCGTAGAGCTCGACGACGCCCGCGCCGCCGGGGCGTACACGAAGGGCCGCCCCGCCCTGCGCTACGCCTTCCGTCCGGACGCCGCCCTCGTGGTGGGCGTGGACGCGGGGCAGCACCGGGTCTCCGCCGCCGTGACCGACCTGCACGGCCGCGTCCTCGCCGAGGAGTCCGTCCAGGCCGACCCGGCCTGCGACGCGGACGCGCGCCGGGCGACGGTGCGAGGCGCCGTGGACACCGCGGTGGCACGCTCCGGCCGGAGCCACCGCGCGGTCGCCGCAGCGGTGCTCGGGGTGCCCGCTCCGGTGGGGACGAGCGGCGCCCCGGCCGGCACGCGCAACCCGTTCTGGGCGCGGATGAACCCCGGCCTCGACGACCTGTTCGCGGCCCGCGGCTGGGACGTCGTCGTGGAGAACGACGCGAACCTGGCCGCCGTGGCGGAGGCCGAGCACGGCGACGGCGCCGCCGCCTACGCCGCCCTCCTCGTCGGGGAGCGGATCGGGGCGGGGATCGTGCTGGACGGCGCCCTGCGGCGGGGGCCGCGCGGGGCGATCGGGGAGATGCGGATCCTCGACCTGGTCGAGGGCGTCGGTTCCAGCGACGGCCTGGGAGCGCTGGCGCGGGACGAGGCGCGCCGGCTGCTCGACGCCGGTCGCACGCCATCGAGCGCGCTGGCCGCCGTCCCGCGCGAGCGCCTCGACGCCGAGCAGGTGCTGCGGGCCGCGGCAGCGGGCGATGCTCTGGCCCGCGAGGTCGTCGACGGGCTCGCCGACCGTCTGGCGCGGGTGTGCGCCATCCTGTCCGGACTGCTGGACCTCGACCGGGTGATCGTCACCGGCGCGATGGCGCCCGCGCTCGGGCCCGTGGTCGAGCGGGCCCGCGTGCTGCTCCCGGACCACCTGCACGACCCGGCGGTCGAGCTGGTCGTCTCCGACCTCGGGCCGGACGTGGTCCGCACGGGCGCGGTGCGTCTCGCCGTGGAGCACGTCCGGGCGCGGGCCCTCGACCGCGACCTGCCCACGGACGCCTGACACCGCCGGTCCTGCCGCCGGCCCCGCCGCCGGGCCCCGGGCTCAGTGGCGTGCGCTGACCTCCGGCACAGCGTCGTCGCCGGCGTCGTCCCGCCCGTCGGCGCGCACCTCGTGCGCGTGCAGCACCGCCGCCGTGAGGAGCGGGACGGCGGGCACCAGCGCGACGACGGCGATGCGGACACCGAAGTCGTTCACGGCAGAGCCGGCGACGCACACGATCCACAGCGCCAGCACGGTCGGGCGCAGCAACGGCCACGCCTCCTCGGTCCGCGCGAACCAGCGCGGCGTGAACCGCGCCGGGGCGAACAGCAGCAGCGCGGCCGCCACGAGCACCAGCACGGTCAGCCACACGGGCACGCCGCCGAGCAGGGAGCGCGCCGCGTAGCCCGCCTTGCGGGCCAGCGTCTCCCACGCCTCGCCCTCGACCACCTGGGCGACGAACCGGCCCAGGTGCGACCGCTCGTCCTCGGGCCGCAACCAGTCCAGGACGCCGACGGCGGCGACGGCCGCGACCCCGACGGCCGCGACGAGGACGAACCGGCGCACGGTGAGCCGCGCGCCGGACGCAGAGAGCCCGAGCACCGCGAACGCGGGCACGAGGACCAGGCCGCCGCCGAGGTCGGCGCCCAGCGTCGGCCAGACGTCGACCACCATCGTCACGACGGCGATCGCGGCCACGACCAGGGCTGCGGTGCGCCGGCGGCCGCGCCGCACGAGCGGCTGCGCGACGGCCGCGGCGACGACCAGGGCGACGACGGCGTACACGGAGAACGTCGGGTTGCCGAAGCCGTAGAACCGCGCCCCGAACGTCGGCGCCGCACCGAGGGGGCTCGCCCGGTTCAGCGGGGTCCCGACGACGGCGTCGAGCGTCAGCACGACGAACGTCAGGCCGGCGACGATCCCCGGCCCGAGCCACACGGGGCGCCGCGGCGCGAGCGCCCCGAGCGCCGCCACCACCGCGGTGGCGACCAGCGCCGAGACGACGAACGCGAGCAGGGGCTGGTCGAAGCGCCACCACCCGCTCAGCGACACGAGGAACGCGCCCGCGGAGAGTGAGGCCAGCACCAGTGCGGCGCCCCGGGCCCACGCCCACAGCGACCGGCGCCGGGCGCGGGAGCGGGCGTCGAGGGGCCGGCGCCGCGAGGCGACCACCAGGCAGGCGAGAGCCAGCGCGAGCCCCGCGTACAGGGGGACGTCGACGAACCACGTGTACACGGTGCGGCGCACGTGGTCGAGCGTCGTCAGGTCGGTGAGCGCGTCGGCGGACGACGCGGCGTCCTGCGGCCTCGGCGACCCCCAGGCGAGGGGGGTGTCCTGCACGGGCGCGGCGGGCGTCACCCCCGCGGCGCCCAGCACCGTCGCGGGCACGTCGAGCACGCGCGCGACGCCGTCGGTGCGCGTCGCGGCGCTCGTGAGGTAGCGGGGCTGGTCGGGGCCCGCCGAGGTGGGACGGACGAGGGCGACGCCCAGCACCGGGCGGGTACCGGGCGTGCCGGCCACGTCGACCACCAGCACGGTCGCGGTGGCGGGCGCGGCGGCGAGCACGCGGCGCACGGTGTCGTCCACGCCGGCCAGACGCCCGACGTGCGCCTGCTCGCGGGCGTCGCGCGCCTCGGCTCCCGTCAGGGCCGGGTCGGCGGGGGGCGCCGTCGCGTCGCCGGCGTCCACCACGGTGACCTGGCAGTCGAAGCCGTCCGACCCGGGCGCGAGCGCGGCGTCGAGGTCGCGGTACCGCGCGACGCGGCCGTCGGGGTCGGCCAGCGCGAGCGCGGCGCCCGGCCCGACGGCGGTGGCGCAGCCGGCGGGCGCGAGCTGCGACCCGAGCGAGCCGAGGCGCGCCTGGTAGGTGGAGCCCCGCTGGAGGTCGACGAGCTCGTCCCACCCCGCGACCGTCGCGCCGTCCCCCGTGGTCTCGGGACGGGTGGTCACGCACTGCCACGAGCCGTCGGCCGCGCGCCCGGTGGCGGCCTCGGCGAGCGTGCCGGCGGACAGGGCGAGCCAGCCGCCGTCGACGCACCGGGCCCCGGCTCCCGTCGGCTGGGAGACACCGCCCGCGGACGCGCCGTCCGCGAGCATCCCCTGCAGGGCCGGGGCGCGCCCGGCGGCCAGGTCGTCCCAGCGCACCCCGGTGGTGCCGACGACGACGAGCGGACCGTCGGCCGCCACGGAGTCGGCCCGCGTGGGCGTCACCTGCGACCCGGCCTCCGCGACGTCGGACGCCGCCCGCATGCCGGAGGCGGAGATGACCGTGGACGCCAGCAGGAGCACCACGAGCAGGGTGCCGCTGGCCGTGACGAGCACGGTGGGCATGCGGCGGATGCCGGGCTCGCGCACGGCGGACGGGGCGGGCGCGGTGTCCTCCAGGTGTCCCGCGTCCTCCAGGTGCCCTGCGAGCAGCACGGGCACCGACAGCGTGAGCACGAGGAACGCGACCGCCACGCCCGAGTCGTTGAGCAGCGTGCCGACGGTGGCCGTCACGACGAGCGCGACCACGAGCCGGCGCAGCAGCGGTTCGCGGCGGTAGGCGGCGGCGACGCCGGGCAGGCGCGCGCGGCCCGGGTCGAGCACCGCCCAGGCGGCGGCCGCGCACACGAGCAGCGCCAGAGCGCCCGCGGGGTTCGCGACGGTCGCCCAGGCGCCGGCGGCCTTGCCGGCCACGACGCCGACCGCCCGGCCGTCGACCACGGACTGGACGAAACCGCCCAGGTGGCTGCTGGAGCCGCCGACCAGCCAGTCCACGACTGCCACGACCGCCACCACCACGACGGTGGCCGCCCCCACGAGCAGCCCGCGCCGCCACGTGAGGCGCACGCCCGCGATCCCCAGCGCCAGCACGGCGAACCCGGGCACGAGCGCGAGGATGCCGCCCAGGTCGGCGCCGAAGGGCGGCAGGCCGTCGACCACCACGGTCACGACCCCCACGGCCCCGGCGAGCGCCCCGGCACGCGCGGGGCGGAGGCCGCGCGCCCGCAGGATCGCGGCCAGCCCCGCCGCGAGGACCAGCCCCGCCACCGCGTACACCGCGAACACGGTGTTGGAGAAGCCGTAGAACCGGGCGCCGAGGGAGGGCGCCGGGCCGAGCAGCGAACCCTGCTGGAGCGTGGTGCCCGTCAGCCCGTCCACGGTGAGGACGAGCCAGGTCACGGCCGCCAGGCACGTGGTGAGCCGCCACGGGGACGGCGGCAGGAGGCGGCGGGCCGCCCAGGCCACGAGCGCTACCGCGAGAGCCGCGCCCGTCAGCGCCAGCAGGAGCGTCATCACGGGCGACGGCCACGCCCACCAGCGGGCCAGCGTCGCGAGGGTCGCGGCGGCGGGCAGGCCCGCGGCGACGACGAGCAGGGCCAGGGTCGAGCGCCACCAGGGGGGCGCGAGGCGCTGGTGGTCCGGCTGACCCGGCTGACCCGGGCGGCGCCGCCGGCGTGCCAGGAGCACGACGCCCACGGCGAGGACGTCGGCGAGGACGACGAGGCCGAGCAGCAGCGGGGACAGCCGCGGCACGGTGTCGGTGAGCACGCTGAGGTACTGCCGGTTCTCCACCGTGCGCGCCACAGGGATGCGACGCTCGTCGCCGCGCTCCAGCGGGGAGCCGGTGAACGGGTCGAGGGCCGCGGCGAGGGGGTCGGTGTCCGCCGCCTGCGCGGCGTCGTCGTCGGGCTCGGCAGGTCCGGTGCCCGAGAGCTCCCCGCCGCTGAGCGTGTCCGCGACCGTCGCGGACAGGTCGGCGAGCACCACGACGCCCACCCAGCGCGACGAGGTGGAGGTGAGCCAGGTCGCCTCGCCGCCGGGGGCGGTCCAGTCGACCACGGCCTGCAGGTCGGACGGACCGAGCGGGGTGTCGGACACCCCCGCGACGACGAGCCGCCCGCCGGCGGGGAGCAGCCCCGCGAGCCGGCCGACCTGGGCGTCCAGCGCCGCGACGGCGGAGGCCCGCTCGCCCGCGGCGTCGGGCAGCACGCCCAGGTCCACCACCGTGGCGGGGCACTCGGCGACCTGGGCGGCCGTGAGCTGACGCGCGTCGGACAGGTAGCGACGCACGTCGCCGTCGCCGTCGGCGAGGGCCACGGCGGCGCCCGCGCCGACGGCAGTCGCACACGTCCCGGACGCGTCGACGAGGTGCTCGAGGGCGCCCGGCTCCGCGGTCGCGGGCACGAGCGGGTCGACGGCGGCGAGGCCGGACCAGCCGGGCACGGTCGCGCGCTGCGCGGTGCCGGAGGTCAGCGCCGGTGCGGGCACGGGCGGGCAGCCGAGCGCGGTGGCGTCCTCCTCGTCGGCCTCGCCCGTCGCCGCGTCGTCCCCCGCGGCCTCGTCCGGGTCGCCCGTGGTCGTGGCGTCGTCGTTCTGCGCGGTGACCTTGCTGCCGCCCGAGATCGACAGCCATGCGTCGAGGGGGCACGTCGGTGTCAGCGTGCGGACCGCGATCGACGCGACGGACCCGCCGCCGATGAGGCGCGACAGGTTCGGGGTCCGCCCGGCGTCGACGTCGGACCACTGCAGTCCGGAGACACCCGCGAGGATCAGCGGGGTGTCCGGGGCCTCGGGCGTGTCGTCGCCGCTGGCCGCCGCGGCACGCCCGGCGCCGGCGAACGTGGTGAGCAGCACGAGCAGCAGGGCCGCGACCGCCAGGGAGACGCGGGAGGCGCGCGAGGCGCGGACGGCCGACGACGGGCTGGCAGTGCTGATCACGCAGGCCACCCTAAGCGGGGCGGTCGGGCGCGCTGCCGCTGGTCGGCGGCACGGTGGGGACGTTCACACGATCATCCCGTCCGGACCACGAGCGCACCGGGCTCCACCCAGGTCTCCAGCTCGACGGCGCTGCCGAGCGGGTCACCGTCCACCTGGGCCTGCTCGCCCTCGTCCACCCGGATGACGGCCCGACGGGCCCGGGTGTGGTCGATCCGCCCGATCTTGCCGGGCAGGTCGTTCCGCACGCCGAGGCCCTGCGCCACGACCTCGCCGAACAGCTGGGCCCACCCGGCGAGGCCGCCGCGGGTGTCGATCGCGGCGACGTCGAGCTCCCCGTCGTCGATGACCGCGTCGGGGAGCAGGGTGATCCCGCCGGGCAGCCGCCCGCAGTTGCCGACCATGATGCTGCGCAGCCGCGCCTCCACCGGCTCGTCGTCGTCGAGCCGGATCGTCGCCCGCATGCGCCGGCCGTGCAGGTGCCGCGCCCCGGCGAGGAAGTACGCCACCCAGCCGACCTTGGCCTTGAGCTGGTCGTCGGCGTCGGCCACCATCGCGGCGTCGAAGCCGAGGCCCGCGATGACGAGGAAGACGTGCGCCTGGTCGGGGTCGTCGGGCAGGTCCGTGTCCGGTGCGTACTCGGTGACCCGGGCGCGTCCGACGTCGATGGCGCGGTCCTTGCCGCCCAGCACGACGGCGACCGCGTCCGGGACGGACGTCAGCGGCAGGTCGAGGTTGCGCGCCAGCAAGTTGCCCGTACCGACAGGGATGAGACCCATCGCGCGGCCCGTCCCGGCGAGCGCCTCCGCGACCGCCCGCACCGTGCCGTCCCCGCCGGCGGCGACGACGACCTCGGCCCCGTCGGCCAGCGCCCGGCGCGCCTGTCCCGTGCCGGGGTCGTCCACGGTGGTCTCGTAGAACAGCGGACGGGGGAGCGCGGCGTCGCCGCACACCCGCTCCACCACCTCGCGCACGTCGGCGGCGCCCTCCTTCGAGGGGTTGATGACGACGGCCAGCCGCATGCCGCGCGACCCGCCGTCCTGCGCCCGCTGCGCGTCCCGTGCGGCGACGACGTGCGCCCGCGTCCGGGGCCGCCGCCAGACCACCACGAGGGCGGTGAGCGCCGACAGCCCGGCGACCAGCACGACGACGAGCGCGACGACCCCCGCGTACTGATCTGGCATGACCGCAACCTACGACGTTTCGCGCCACGAGACCCGGCGAGGTGCCCCGACGTGGCGCAGCCCACCCCGCGAGGTAGTACCCCACCCGGCGAGGTAGTACCCCACCCGGTGAGGTAGTGCGCAACCCCGCGAGGTAGTACCCAACCCCGCGAGGTAGTACTCAAGCCCGCGAGGTAGCACGCACCCCCCCGGAATTCCCGGGGTGCCCGCGCGCCCGACCGTTAGGCTTGCGCGCGTGATCGACCTCCGACTGCTGCGCGACAACCCCGACGCCGTCCGTGCGAGCCAGCTGGCCCGCGGCGACGACCCCGCCCTCGTGGACGCGGCGCTCGACGCCGACGCGCGCCGCCGTTCCTCCCTGACGGAGTTCGAGTCGCTGCGCGCGGAGCAGAAGGCGCTCGGCAAGCAGGTCGCGCGGGCCCAGGGCGAGGAGAAGGCCGAGCTGCTCACCCGCACCAAGCACCTCGCGGAGCAGGTGAAGGGCCGGCAGGCGGAGGCGTCGGACGCCGAGGCGCAGGTCGACGAGCTGCTCTACCGCATCGCGAACGTCGTCGAGGGCGCGCCTCCCGGGGGCGAGGACGACTACGTCGTCGTGAAGCAGGTGGGCACGCCGCGCGACTTCGAGGCCGAGGGCTTCGCCCCGCGCGACCACCTGGAGCTCGGCGAGGGCCTGGCCGCCATCGATACCGCGCGGGGCGCGAAGGTGTCGGGATCGCGGTTCTACTTCCTCACCGGCATCGGGGCCCGCCTCGAGCTGGCGCTGCTCAACGCGGCGGTCGACCAGGCGGTGGGCGCCGGCTTCACGCCGATGATCACCCCCACGCTGGTCAAGCCGGACACGATGCGCGGCACCGGGTTCCTCGGCAGCCACGCGGACGAGGTCTACCACCTGGAGAAGGACGACCTGTACCTCGTGGGCACCAGCGAGGTGGCGCTCGCGGGCTACCACGCGGACGAGATCCTCGACCTGTCGGCCGGCCCGAAGCGGTACGCGGGCTGGAGCGCGTGCTACCGCCGGGAGGCCGGTGCTGCCGGGCGCGACACGCGCGGCATCATCCGCGTGCACCAGTTCCACAAGGTCGAGATGTTCAGCTACTGCGACCCCGAGGACGCCGCCGCCGAGCATCAGCGCCTGCTCGCCTGGGAGGAGGCGATGCTGGCGAAGGTCGAGCTGCCGTACCGGGTCATCGACACCGCGGCGGGGGACCTCGGCTCGTCCGCGGCGCGCAAGTTCGACTGCGAGGCGTGGCTGCCCACGCAGCAGCGCTTCCTGGAGCTCACGTCCACCTCGAACTGCACCACGTTCCAGGCCCGCCGCCTGGGCGTGCGCGAGCGCACCGCGGACGGCACGACACGTCCCGTCGCCACGCTCAACGGCACGCTCGGCACCACCCGTTGGATCGTCGCCATCCTGGAGAACCACCAGCAGGCGGACGGCTCGGTGCGGGTGCCCGAGGGCCTGCGGCCCTACCTGGGCGGCCTCGAGGTGCTCGAGCCGGTCGCGTGAGCGCCGAGCCCGCCGAGACCGCCACAGGGACCGCCCCCGAGACCGCCCCCGTGCACCTGGTCGCCCTGGACATCGACGGCACGCTGCTCGGGTACGACGGCGGGCTGTCGCCGGCGGTGCGCGACGCGGTCGCCGCGGTCCAGGACGCGGGCCACCACGTGGTGCTCGCCTCGGGCCGGTCGCTGATCGCGATGACGCCGGTGGCCGAGCTGCTCGGCATCTCGTCCGGCTGGATGGTCTGCTCTAACGGTGCGGTGACCGTGCGCCTCGACCCGTCGCTGCGCGAGGGCTGGGAGCTGGACGAGGTGCGCACGTTCGACCCCGGCCCGGCGCTGCGGCTGCTCCGCGAGGAGCTGCCCGACGCCCGCTACGCCGTCGAGGACATCGGCGTCGGCTTCCGGATGAACACGCTGTTCCCGGAGGGCGAGCTGGACGGCGTGCACCAGGTCGTCGCGTTCGAGCAGCTCTGGTCGCGCGAGGTCACGCGCGTCGTCATCCGCAGCCCCGAGCACACCCCGGAGCAGTTCAGTGCGATGGCCGCACGTCTCGGGCTCGGCGACGTCACCTACGCCGTCGGCTGGACGGCGTGGATGGACGTCGCGCCGAAGGGCGTCACGAAGGCGTCCGGGCTGGAGCGGCTGCGCGCGCGGCTCGGCGTCGGGCCGGCAGACACCGTGGCCGTGGGCGACGGGCGGAACGACGTCGACATGCTGCGGTGGGCCGGTCGCGGCGTGGCGATGGGCCACGCGGACGACGTCGTGCGGGCCGCTGCCGACGAGGTCACGGGCACCATCGACGAGGACGGCGTCGTCCCCGTGCTCCTCTCCCTGCCGAGGTAGCGCGAGTCCGGCCGAGACGGTCTGAGGGCGGCCCGCACCGGGTGCGGACCGCCCTCAGCACTGTCTCGAAGACGTCAGCCGCGGGCGGTGAGGACGATCGGGCCGTCCTCGGTGATGGCGATGGTGTGCTCGCTGTGCGCGCCGCGGGAACCGTCGGCGGAGCGGAGCGTCCAGCCGTCGGGGTCGGTGAAGATCTCGTCCGTGGTCTCGAGGAACCACGGCTCGACGGCGATGACGAGGCCCGGCTTGAGCGGGAACCCGCGGCCGGCGCGGCCGTCGTTCGGCACGTGCGGGTCGCCGTGCATGGTGCGCCCGACGCCGTGCCCGCCGAAGTCGGTGTTGATCGCGTAGCCCGCGCCGCGCGCGACCTTGGCGATGGCGGCGGAGATGTCGCCGATGCGGTTGCCGGCCGTGGCGGCGGCGATGCCGGCCTCGAGCGCGGCCTCGGTGGTCTGGATGAGCTTGGCGTCGGCCGCGGCCCGCTGCGGGGTGGCCGAGGTCCCGACGACGAAGGACACGGCGGAGTCGGACACCCAGCCGTCCACGGAGGCGGCGAAGTCGATGCTCAGCAGGTCGCCGTCGCGCAACGTGTAGTCGTGCGGCAGCCCGTGTAGGACGGCGTCGTTGACCGACGTGCAGATCACCTTGCCGAACGGCATCGCGCCGAACGACGGGTGGTAGTCGATGTAGCAGGACTCGGCACCGCGGTCGCGGATCATGCGGTGCGCGACCTGGTCGAGCTCGAGCAGGTTCACCCCGACGTCGGCGGCGTCCCGCACCGCGGTGAGGACCTCGGCCACGAAGCGCCCGGCAGGGCGCATCTGGTCGATCTCTCGCGGGCTCCTCAGCTCGATCATGGCGGTCCTCTCGAAATGCTCGTGACGCGGGTGCAGGTCCCAGGGTGTCATGAATCGTCACCGAGTCGTGACCGTGAAACGCGTTGCGGGAACTTGCATCGAGGGGTCCAGGTGCGGTCGACTCAGGGTGGAGGCAGTATCCCGGTCTAGGGAGACCTGGGAGCACGGGCCGCCCATCGGTGGGCAACTTCCGTGAACCACGACGCAGTGGAGGAGCTTGGCATGACCACACGAACGACGACGGCGCGGCGACGCGCACTGGCCCTGGCCGCGACCGGCGCGAGCCTGGCGCTCGTGCTGGCGGCCTGCAGCGACCCGGACGGCGAAGGCGGCACCGGGAGCGAGACCGGCGGTGACAGCGCCTCCGCAGCGAGCATCGACTGCAGCGCGTACGACGAGTTCGGCGACCTCGACGGCAAGACGGTCAGCGTCTACACCTCGATCGTCGACCCGGAGGGCGCGACCCAGCAGGCCTCGTACAAGGCCTTCGAGGACTGCACGGGCGTCAAGATCAACTACGAGGCGTCCCGCGAGTTCGAGGCACAGCTGCAGGTCCGCATCAAGGCCGGCAACGCCCCCGACATCGCGTACCTGCCGCAGCCGGGCCTGCTGAACACGATCGTGAAGGACTACCCGGACGCCATCCAGCCGGCACCGGACGCGACGGCCAAGAACGTCGACAAGTACTGGAACGAGACCTGGAAGGGCTACGGCACGGTCGACGGCACCTTCTACTCCGCGCCGCTCGGCGCCAACGCGAAGTCGTTCGTCTGGTACTCGCCGAAGATGTTCGCGGACGCAGGCTACGAGATCCCCCAGACCTGGACCGAGCTCCTCGACCTCACGAAGACGATCCACGACAAGACGGGCGGGCCCGTCTGGTGCGCCGGCGTGGAGTCCGGTGACGCGACCGGCTGGCCGGGCACCGACTTCATCGAGGACATGATGCTCCGCACGGCGGGCATCGAGGACTACGAGAAGTGGTACACCCACAAGATCCCGTTCAACGACCCGAAGGTCGTCAAGGCCTGGGACACGGCGGGGCAGATCCTCAAGAACCCGGACTACGTCAACGCGGGCCTGGGCGGGGTCGACTCGATCGCCACGCAGTCGTGGACGGACGCCGGCAACGGCATCCTCGACGGCAACTGCTGGATGCACCGCGCGGCGAACTTCTACCAGACGCAGTGGCCCGAGGGCACGACCGTCTCCAAGGACGGCGACGTGTTCGCGTTCTACCTGCCGACGGACCAGACCGACATCAAGCCGATGCTCGGCGGCGGCGAGTTCGTGGCCGCGTTCAACGACCGTCCCGAGGTGCAGGCCTTCCAGACCTACCTGTCCAGCGCGGACTGGGCCAACCAGAAGGCGCTGAACACGCCGGACGGCGGCTGGGTGAGCGCGAACAGCGGTCTCGACCCGAAGAACCTGGCCACGGAGTTCGACCAGTACGTGGCGGGCGTCCTGTCCGACCCGAACACGGTCGTCGCGTTCGACGCGTCCGACCTCATGCCCGGCGAGGTCGGTGCCGGCACGTTCTGGACCGGCATCGTCGACTGGCTCACCGGTGCGAGCACCCAGGAGGTCACCGACAAGATCGAGGCGTCGTGGCCGAAGTGAGGCCGAGGTGAGGCCGAGGTGAGCCATCGCCTCGCGTGACACCAGCTCGACCGTGCGGTCCGGGTACGTCCGACGACGTGCCCGGACCGCGCGTCCCGTCCCTGACTCCGTCCTGACAACTCGAGGAGGTCGCCGATGACCTGGTTGCTCGAGCCCGACACCACGACGCAGAAGTTCATGCTCATGGTGTTCGCCGTGGTGCTGTTCGCCGCGGTGATGGGGCTGATCCTGTTCCTGGTGGACCGCCCCAAGCGGATCCCGTCGTGGGTGGTGGCGCTCGGTTTCGTAGGGGTGCCGATCCTCTTCCTGGTGTACGGCCTGCTGCGGCCGGGACTCATCACGCTCTGGCAGTCCTTCTTCAACCGCAACGGCACCGAGTTCGTCGGTGTGGACAACTACGTGCGGGCCTTCACCGAGGGTCAGTTCCAGCAGGTGCTGCTCGTCACGGCCGCCTGGGTGATCCTCGCCCCGCTGCTGAGCGCCGTCATCGGTCTCGCCTACGCCGTGCTGGTCGACCGCACCCGGTTCGAGAAGCTCGCCAAGGCGCTCGTCTTCGTCCCGATGGCGATCTCGATGGTGGGCGCGTCGATCATCTGGAAGTTCGTCTACGAGTTCCGGCCCGACCAGCCCGGCATCGAGCAGATCGGCCTCCTCAACCAGGTGCTGGTGTGGGTGGGCCTCCCGCCGCAGCAGTTCCTCATCGGGCAGCCGTGGAACACCTGGTTCCTCATCGTGGTGATGATCTGGATCCAGACCGGGTTCGCGATGACCGTGCTCTCCGCGGCGATCAAGGCCATCCCGGACGACATCGTCGAGGCGGCCCGCCTCGACGGGCTGCACGGCATGGGGATGTTCCGCTGGATCACGGTGCCGAGCATCCGCCCGGCCCTCGTCGTCGTCCTCACCACGATCGCGATGGGCACGCTGAAGGCGTTCGACATCGTCCGCACGATGACGGGTGGCCAGTTCGGCACCCAGGTGGTCGCGAACGAGTTCTACACGCAGGCGTTCCGGCAGGGGAACCAGGGCCTCGCGGCGGCGCTCGCCGTCGTCCTGTTCGTCCTGGTGATCCCGATCATCGCGTACAACGTGCGGCAGATGCGCAAGTCGGAGGAGATCCGATGACCTCGACCCCCACTCCCGGCCAGGCCGTCGCGAGCTCCGCGCTGGACGAGGACGTCCCGCAGGCGCAGGTCCGCAAGCTCTCCCGCCTGGAGCGTCGGGCGATCGCGACCAAGGGCAAGCTGAGCTCGCCGTGGGCGTCGGGGATCGCGATCATCATCGCGATCCTGTGGACGATCCCCTCGCTCGGCCTGCTCATCACCTCGTTCCGCCCGCAGGACGACATCCGTCGCAGTGGGTGGTGGACGGTGTTCGGCGACCTGTTCACCGGGTCCGCGCAGTTCACGATGGACAACTACAACGAGGCGCTCTACGGGAACAGCAACGACCTGTCGACGTTCTTCGTCAACTCGTTCGTCATCACCATCCCCGCGGTCCTCATCCCGATCACGCTGTCGCTGCTGGCGGCGTACGCGTTCGCGTGGATCAAGTTCCCCGGCCGCAACTTCCTGTTCGTCGCGGTCTTCTCGCTCCAGGTGGTGCCGCTGCAGATCGCCCTGGTGCCGCTGCTGTCGGACTACGTCGACTGGGACATCAACGGCAGCTACTGGACGGTCTGGTTGTCGCACTCGATCTTCGCGCTGCCCCTGGCGATCTTCCTGCTGCACAACTTCATGAAGGACATCCCGGCCTCGCTCGTGGAGGCCGCCCGCGTGGACGGGGCGGGGCACGTCAAGATCTTCTTCCGCGTGCTCTTCCCGCTGCTGGTCCCGGCGATCGCGTCGTTCGGGATCTTCCAGTTCCTCTGGGTCTGGAACGACCTGCTCGTCGGCCTCACGTTCGCCGCCCCGCAGTACCAGCCCCTGACGGTCAAGATCGCGGAGCTGGCGGGCACGCGCGGTGGTGACTGGTACCTCCTGACCGCCGGCGCGTTCATCGCGATGGTCGTGCCGCTGGTCGTGTTCATCGGGCTGCAGCGCTTCTTCGTGCGCGGCATGCTCGCGGGCGCCGTGAAGGGCTGACCCCCCGACGAGGGCCAGGTGCAGGGACGACGACGGCGGCCCGGGCAGTGTGCCCG
>NZ_JBHUWC010000031.1:0-29561 GCF_042670225.1 Isoptericola sp. NPDC057191
CTCCGATGTGTATAAGAGACAGCACCAGCCCCACGGCGAGCAGGGCCGCGACGGCGGCGAGCTCCGTGGCCAGCACCCGCGCGGTGTCCCGGGTGCGGCGGTGCGACAGGTCGTCGGCGAGGACCTCCTGGGCGTGGGCGACGGCGGCTGCGGCCCGGTCGGCGGACGCGGACCCGGCGGCACTGGTGGTGGTGCCCGACGTGGTGGTGCCCGGCGCGGTGGCGCGGCGCACCGCGTCGGCCGCGCGCCGGACGGCCAGGCGGGCGGGCGCGCTGGGCCGCACGAGATAGCCGCTCATCCCGACGGCCCAGGCGATCACGGCGCCCAGCGCGAACGCCGCGCCGCGCTGTGCGACGTCGGACCAGGCCAGCGGACCGACCATGCCTCCCGCCGCGGCGAACACGACGATGGTCGCGCCCGGGGGGCCGGTGCGGACCAGCGCGCAGAGCGCGGTCGCGACCCCGGCGACGAGCGCCACGACCGCGAGGACGACAACGGTCGGCGTTCCGGCCGCCGTGAGCGCCGCCGTCAGGACGAAGGCTGCGGTGAACCCGGCGGCGACCCCCGTCAGCAGCGCGGCGCGGCGACGGTAGGGCTCGTACCGCCCGTACAGGATGGTGAGCGCGCCCAGGGCGGCGAAGCCGGCGAGGTCGGCGCGGCCTGCCGCGGCGCTCAGGGCCAGCACGGCAGCGGCGGCGGCGCCGACGCGCAGCGCCGCGGCCACGGTGGCGTCGGCGGGGTTGATGCGCAGGGCGGCGCGCAGGTGGCCGGGGTCGAGCACGTCGCGGGCGCTCGTCAGGACGGGGGACGGTGCGGGGGAGGGAGGCATTGCTCGCCATGATAGTTCACAGGTGAATCATCCTGGAAGGACTTCGGGTGTGACCTCTATCCTGTCGCCGTGGACTACATCCAGCGCGTGCGCGCGCAGTGGGCCGAGCGGCTGCCCGACGTCGACACCTCGCCGGCCGAGGTCGGGGCGCGTGCTCGGCGGATCGCCGCGCTGCTGGAGGCCGAGCTCGCGGACGACCTGGCGGCCCGCGACCTCACCCGCGCGGAGCTCGACGTCCTCACTGCGCTGCGCCGTTCGGGGCGGCCGTTGCGGGCGGGGGAGATCACGACCATGACCGGTTCGCCCGGCGCGTCCATCACCAAGCGGCTGGACCGCCTGGAGCGGTCCGGGCTGGTGGAGCGCGCGGTGCACGAGCGGGACAAGCGCGGGGTGCTGGTGGCGCTCACCGCGCAGGGAGAAGGGCTCGTCGACGAGCTCTTCCCGCGGCAGATCGAGCACGAGCGCGCGGCGCTGGGCGACCTGTCCGACCAGGAGCGGGCGGAGCTCGGCCGGCTGCTCGCCGTCGTGCTCCGCCGCCTCGACCCGCGGGACTACTGACGCCGGGTGCTGCCTGTGCCTATGCCTATGCCCAGGCCGGTGCGGCCGTGTGCCGTGACGTGCTCGCGGGGAGGCGTCACGCGTCAGGTGGAACCCCCCAGCCCCGCGCCCCGAGGAACGCCTCCCCGCTACGGCGACAGTAGCAGGTGAGGTTAGGCTTACCAACCCTGCGTTCGAGGCGTGATCAGCCGGTTGATCAGCCGGGGTGATCGGCCGGGGTGATCGGCCGGGGACGACGACGGCGACGACCCCGTGGGGGCCGTCGCCGTCGAGGGGCGGGTGACGTCAGGCCTGCGGGGGCCGCGTCATCGACAGGACGTCGAGGGCCGAGTCGAGCTGCTCCTCCGTGACCTCACCGCGCTCCACGAAGCCGAGGTCGACCACGGCCTCGCGGACGGTGAGCCCCTGCTTGACGGAGTGCTTCGCGACCTTCGCCGCGGCCTCGTAGCCGATCACGCGGTTCAGGGGCGTGACGATCGACGGCGAGGACTCCGCGTAGGCGCGGGCCCGGTCCACGTTCGCCGTGATGCCCGAGACCGTCTTGTCGGCCAGCACGCGCGACGCGTTGGCGAGCAGGCGGATCGACTCGAGCACGCCCTGCGCGATGACGGGGATCTGCACGTTGAGCTCGAACGACCCGCTGGCCCCGGCCCACGCGACGGTGGCGTCGTTGCCGATCACCCGGGCGGCCACCATGAGCACGGCCTCCGGGATCACCGGGTTGACCTTGCCCGGCATGATCGAGCTGCCCGGCTGCAGGTCCGGGATCGCGATCTCGCCGAGGCCGGTGTTCGGGCCGGAGCCCATCCAGCGCAGGTCGTTGCAGATCTTCGTGACGGACACGGCGATGGTGCGCAGCGCGCCCGAGAGCTCCACGAGGCCGTCCCGGGCGGACTGCGCCTCGAAGTGGTCGCGCGCCTCGGTCAGCGGCAGGCCCGTGTCCTCGCGCAGCAGCTCGATGACGCGCTGCGGGAAGCCGGCCGGCGTGTTGATGCCGGTGCCGACGGCGGTGCCGCCCAGGGGCACCTCTGCCGCGCGGGGCAGCGCCGCCTCGACGCGCTCGACGCCGTAGCGGATCGCGGCGGCGTACCCGCCGAACTCCTGCCCGAGCGTCACGGGGGTGGCGTCCATGAGGTGCGTGCGGCCGGACTTCACGACCGTGGCGAACTCGTCCGCCTTGGCGCCGAGGGCGTCGGCCAGGTGCCGCAGCGCCGGCACCAGGTCGTGGATCGCGCCCGCCGTGGCCGCGACGTGCACCGACGTGGGGAAGACGTCGTTCGACGACTGCGAGGCGTTGACGTGGTCGTTCGGGTGCACGTCCTTGCCGAGCGAGCGAGTGGCCAGCGTGGCCAGCACCTCGTTGGTGTTCATGTTCGACGACGTGCCGGAGCCCGTCTGGAAGACGTCGATCGGGAAGTGCGCGTCGTGCGTGCCGGCGGCGACCTCGTCCGCGGCGGCGACGATCGCGTCGGCGATGTCCTGGTCCAGCACGCCCAGCTCGGCGTTCGCCCGCGCGGCGGCCTTCTTGATGCGCGCCAGGGCCTCGATGTGCCCGCGCTCGAGCGTGGTGCCGGAGATGGGGAAGTTCTCCACGGCGCGCTGCGTCTGCGCGCGGTAGAGCGCGTGCGCCGGGACGCGCACCTCGCCCATCGTGTCGTGCTCGATGCGGTACTCGGTCTCGCCCGCGCCGGACGCGCCGGGGACGACGGTGTCGGAAGTCATGCCTCTATCGTGCCGCACCCCGGCAGGCGCTCCGTCGTGAGGCGGGTCACGTCGCTGTCGGTGTCCCGGACGAGGATGCGGGGGTGACCTTCTCCCACGTGGTCCTCTACCGCGCGATGAACCTGGGGCACCGCGGCAGCCCGGTACGGGCCGCGCTGGAGCGCGCGCTGCTCGACGGCGGCGCGCAGGCGGCGCGGTCGTTCCAGACGAACGGGACCGTCCTGCTCGACGTCGGGGACGGGGACGACGCGACGGCCGCCGCCGTCACCCGCGCCGCAGCCCCGCTGCTGGCCGCAGGCTGCGGGTACGCCGGTGCGGCACTGGTGCGGTCCCTCGGCGAGGTCACCGCCGCGATCGACGGCGACCCGTTCGCGCTCACCCGCGACGAGCGGACCTACCGCGAGACGGTGACGTTCGTCGACGGCGGCGACCCCTTGGCCGTGGCCCTGCCGTGGACGGACGCGCGCGACCTCCTCGACCTCGTGGCCGCGCGGCGGGGCGTCGTGCTCGGGGTGGCCCGCGGCGGGCCGGGGGCCGGGGGAGACCCGAACACCGCCGTCGAGCGGCTCACCGGCGGGGTCGCGACGACGCGCACGCTCGGCACCGTGCGGCGGCTGCTGGCGGCCGCCGCACGGGCCTGAGCGCCGATGCTCGCGCCGATGCCTGGTGAGGGCGGGGAGAGGTCAGGCGGCGGCCGGCTGCTCGCCGACCTCGCCGTCGACCGCCACGAGCCGCGCGCTGCCGTCGTCCAGGTCGTAGACGACGCCGACGACGGCCAGTCGACCCTCGTCGATGGCCGCGGCGACCGCGGCCGAGTAGCCGCGCAGCAGCGCGACGGTGTGCTTGACGTGCTCGGTGCGCAGCACGTCCGGGTCGATCGGCCCGGTGACGCCCTGGCGGCTCGTGAGCTCCGCGACCGAGGGGATGACCTTGTCGACCACCGCGCGCACGAACCCCGGGGGCTGCTCGCCGGTCGCGAGCGTGTGCGCGGTCGCCGCCACGGCGCCGCAGGAGTCGTGCCCGAGCACCACGACGAGCGGGGTGTGCAGCACCTCCGTGCCGTACTCGATGGAGCCGAGCACGGTCGTGTCGACCACGTGACCCGCCGTCCGCACCACGAAGACGTCGCCCAGGCCCTGGTCGAAGATGATCTCCGCCGCCACCCGGGAGTCCGAGCACCCGAAGATCACCGTGTGCGGGTGCTGCACCGTGCGCAGCTCGCGCCGGCGGACGGCGTCCTGGTCGGGGTGCTCGGGCTGGTCGCTGACGAACCGGGCGTTGCCGGCGCGCAGACGCGCCCAGGCTTCGGTGGGGGTCAGGGTCATGACTGCTCCTCTGCTTCGTGCTCGCCGACCCGCACGCGGTCCGGCCCGATGAGATCGTGGGGCCACGGCGGGTTCGCGCCGGCCCGGGAGACGGTCACGGCGGCCACGGCGACCGCACGCACGAGCATCCGGGTCGTCGCCGCGCGGTCGAGGGCACGCAGCGCGTCCCGCCGGGCCGCGCCCAGCAGGTCCGCGCCCCACAGCCAGTCCAGGAGGGCGCCCATGAACGAGTCGCCCGCACCGACGGTGTCCACCACGTCGACCCGCGGGGCCGCGACGGTGACGTCGCCGGCCGCTGTCACCGCCGTCGCGCCCTCGCCGCCGAACGTCACCACGACCACTGCCGGCCCGGTGGCCTGCCAGGCGCGCGCCACGTCGAGCGGGTCGCGGCCGGGGTAGAGCCACGCCAGGTCCTCGTCGCTGACCTTGACGACGTCCGAGAGCGTGACGATCTCCTCGACCCGCGGCCGCACCGCGTCGGCGTCGCCCATGATGGCCGGGCGGGCGTTGGGGTCGTACGTGACGGTGGCGGTGTCGCGCGCGGCCGCCAGGAGGTGGCGCACGTCGGCGTCCCCGGGCGGGAGCATCGCGGCGATGGAGCCGGTGTGCACCGCGAGCGTCTCGTCGGTGGCGCCGGCGCCCGCGGGCACCTGCCACTCGAGGTCGAACTCGTAGGTCGCGGCGCCCGTCGCGTCCAGGGTCGCCTGCGCGACGCTCGTGCGTGCCGCGCCGTCACTGCCCGGGGCGAGCGTGACGCGGGACTCGGCCAGCCAGGCGCGGACGTCGTCGCCGCGTGCGTCGGGCCCGAACCAGGTCGCCAGCCGGACGTCGCGGCCCAGGCGGCCGAGCGTCAGCGCGACGTTCGCCAGGCTGCCGCCCGGGTGCTCCTCGCTCGAACCGTCCGGGCGGTGCACCACGTCGACCAGTGCCTCGCCGACCGCGAGCACGTGCGCGCTCACGCGTCGTCCTCCCCGGTGGTGGCGTCGCCGGACGCGAGGGCGCCGGCCTGGGCGGCGGCGAGCCGCTCGCGCGCGCCGTCGAGCCACTGCTGGCAGCGGGTGGCCAGGGCCTCGCCCCGCTCCCACAGCGCGAGCGACGCCTCCAGCGGCTCGCTGCCGGCCTCGAGTCGGGCCACGACCTGGACCAGCTCGTCACGGGCCTGCTCGTAGGTCAGGGCGGCGACGTCGGCGGGCAGGTCGGAGGACGCGCCGGGCGTCGGGGGAGGGGCGTCGGGGATCGCGTCGGTCACGGGGGACAGTCAACAACATGGCGACGACACGGTGACAGCGCAGTCCGCGGGACGGGCGGAAATGCCTTGCGAGCCGCGCAGGCGTCGGGCAGCGTGCGCGGCATGGGACACCTGGAGGTGGCGCACGTCGAGCACGTGCTGCCGGACGGCCGCACGCTGCTCGACGACGTCTCGTTCCGCGTCCCGGAGGGCAGCGCCACCGCCCTCGTAGGGCCGAACGGGTCGGGCAAGACCACCCTGCTGCGCCTGCTGTCGGGCGAGCTGACCCCGCAGGCCGGGTCCGTCAGCGTCACCGGGGGCCTCGGCGTCATGCCCCAGTTCGTCGGCTCCGTGCGCGACGCCAGCACCGTGCGCGACCTGCTCGTCGCCGTCGCCCCGCCGCGCATCCGCGACACCGCGCGCGCCGTCGACGCCGCCGAGCTGGACATCATGGAGGTCGACGACGAACCCGCCCAGCTCGCGTACGCCCAGGCCCTCGCCGACTGGGCCGAGGTGCGCGGGTACGAGGCCGAGACCCTGTGGGACGTCTGCACCGTCGCCGCGCTCGGCATCCCCTACGAGCAGGCACGCTGGCGCGAGGTGCGCACCCTGTCCGGCGGCGAGCAGAAGCGGCTCGTCCTGGAGTCGTTGCTGCGCGGCACGGACGAGGTCCTGCTGCTCGACGAGCCGGACAACTACCTCGACGTGCCCGGCAAGCGGTGGCTCGAGGACCAGCTGCGCGCCACCCGCAAGACCGTCCTGTTCGTCTCGCACGACCGCGAGCTGCTGGCGACGTCCGCCGACCGGATCGTGTCGCTCGAGCCCGCGCCGTCGGGCGCGGACGCCTGGGTGCACGGCGGCTCGTTCGCCACGTTCCACGAGGCGCGGCGGGAGCGGTTCGCGCGGTTCGAGGAGCTGCGCCGGCGCTGGGACGAGAAGCACGCCCAGCTGGTGCGCCTCGTGCGCGAGCTGCGACAGGCCGCGGCCAACAGCGACGCGCTCGCGTCCCGCTACCGCGCCGCGCAGACGCGCCTGGCCAAGTTCGAGGAGGCCGGCCCGCCTCCGGAGCCGCCCCGCGACCAGGACATCCGCATGCGGCTGCGCGGCGGCCGCACCGGCGTGCGGGCGGTGACCTGCGAGCAGCTCGGGCTCACGGGTCTCATGCAGCCCTTCGACCTCGAGGTCTTCTACGGCGAGCGCGTGGCGGTGCTCGGGTCCAACGGGTCGGGCAAGTCGCACTTCCTGCGGCTGCTCGGGGGTGACGACGTCGCGCACACCGGCGAGTGGCGCCTCGGCGCACGCGTGGTGCCGGGCGTCTTCGCCCAGACGCACGCGCAGCCCGAGCTGTTCGGGCGGACGCTGACCCAGGTGCTCTGGGAGGACCACGCCCGGGACCGCGGCGCCGCCATGTCCGTGCTGCGCCGCTACGAGCTGACCGTCGCCGCGGACCGCGAGTTCGACCGCCTCTCCGGCGGTCAGCAGGCGCGGTTCCAGATCTTGCTCCTGGAGCTGGCCGGCTGCACCGCGCTGCTGCTCGACGAGCCCACCGACAACCTCGACCTCGCCAGCGCCGAGGCGCTGCAGGAGGGGCTGGAGGCCTTCGACGGCACCGTCCTCGCGGTCACGCACGACCGGTGGTTCGCGCGCGGCTTCGACCGGTTCCTCGTGTTCGGCGCCGACGGCACCGTGCGCGAGACCCCCGAGCCCGTCTGGGACGAGGGCCGGGTGGCCCGCGCGAGGTAGGGCGCTCAGCCGCGGGACCGCCCGACGAAGAAGGCGCGCAGGTCCGTCGCCAGCAGCTCGGGCTCCTCCATCGCGGGGAAGTGGCCGCCCTCGGGGTGCTCCACCCACTGGTCGATCGCGCCCCAGCCGTTGAACACCTTCGCCATCAGCGGGTGGGTGTCGAAGACCGACCAGGCGGACGGGACGTCCGACGCCGCGAGCCAGTCCAGCCCGGAGTGCGACGCCTCGTAGTAGAACTGCGCGCTCGACGCACCGCTCCGGGTGAACCAGTACAGCGACACGTTGGTGAGCAGATGGTCGCGGTCGACCGACTCGTCCGGGGTGTGGCACGCCGGGTTCGTCCAGGTCTGGAACTTCTCGACGATCCACGCGAGCTGGCCCACGGGCGAGTCGGTGAGAGCGGCGCCGATCGTGTCGGGGCGGTGGTTCTGCATCTCGAAGTAGCCGTGCTCGGCGGCGTCGCGAGCGCGCACCGCCTCGATCTGGGCGACCTCGTCGTCGGTCAGCCCGTCCGGCAGCGGGAACTGGTCCCCGACCATGCCGAGCGACCGGCCGTCGCTGCCGACATGGGTGCCGATCACCCGGTCCGGGTACAGGGCCGCGAGCCGCCCCGTGGTGCCGGCGCCGATGTCGGTGCCGTGCACCCCGAACCGCTCGTAGCCGAGCCGCGTCATGATCTCCGCGTAGGCCTCGGTGGTACGGGCCACCTCCCATCCGGTCCCGGCCAGCGGGGTCGACCAGCCGAACCCCGGCAGGGACGGCACGACGACGTGGAACGCGTCGGTCAGCAGCGGCAGGAGCCGCTGGTACTCGACGAACGAACCCGGCCAGCCGTGGCACAGCAGCAGCGGGGTGGCGTCCGGGTTCGCCGAGCGGGCGTGCACCACGTGAAAGGTCTGGCCGTCGACGACGGTCGTGACCTGCTCGTGCGCGTTGAGGGCCGCCTCCTGGGCGCGCCAGTCGAAGCCGTCACGCCAGTGCTCGGCGAGCTCGCGCAGGTACGGCAGCGGCATGCCGCGGCTGAAGTCCGTGCGGTCGTCGCGGCCGGGGACGGGCAGGGGCCAGCGCGTGCGCGCGAGCCTGTCGTGCAGGTCGTCGAGATCGGCCTGCGGCACGTCGATGCGGAAGGGGACGAGGGCGGTGCTCGCGGCGTTCGTGGTCATGACGCCACTGTGCCCGCAAACGCGGAAGACGAGCTTCCGCGATCGGTGACACGATCTCGAGGTGATCGAGACGTCCGCCCGGCTGCTGCAGCTCCTGTCCCTGCTCCAGCTGCGGCGCGACTGGACCAGCACGGAGCTCGCGGACCGGCTCGACGTGAGCACGCGGACCGTCCGCACCGACATCGGCAAGCTGCGCTCCCTGGGCTACCCCGTGGAGGCGCGTCCCGGCGTCGCCGGCGGCTACCGGCTGGCCGCCGGCACGGCGATGCCGCCGCTCGTGCTCGACGACGACGAGGCCGTGGCCGTGGCGGTCGGGCTCGGGGTCGTCGCGACCCACGGCCTGGGCGCCGAGGAGACGTCGCTCACCGCGTTGGCGAAGCTGGAGCAGGTGCTCCCGGCGCGGTTGCGGGCGCGGGTGGAGGCGGTTCGCGACGCGACGAGCGTGGTCCCGCGCGCGGGCACGGTGCTGGACCCGGCCGTGCTCTCCGCGGTCGCCGCCGCCATCCGCGCGGCCGAGCGGCTCCGGTTCGGGTACACCTCGCACGACGGCACCGCTTCCGTGCGGTACGTGGAGCCGCACCGGGTGGTGAGTTGGGGCGCGCGCTGGTTCCTGCTCGCCTGGGACCTCGACCGCCTGGACTGGCGGGTCTTCCGCGTGGACCGGATGGAGCCCCGCGCCCCGACGGGCGCGCGGTTCCGCCGCCGGGAGATCCCCGAGGACGCGGTGGTGGAGCACGTGGTCGGGCGGGTGCGCCGTGCCACGTGGCGCTACCGGGCGCGGCTGCGCGTGCACGCGCCGGCCGCCGAGGTCGCGGTGAGGATCGGGGCTCCGCTGGACATCACCGAGGACGGGCCGGCCGCCTGCCGGGTCGGCGTCGGCTCGGACGACCCGGACCGGCTCGCGCTGTGGATCGCCCAGCTCGGGGCGGACGTCGAGGTCCTCGAGGGGGAGGAGCTCGCCGCGGCGTTCGACCGCCTGGCGGAGCGGTTCAGGCGTGCGGCGCGGGGGCCGGCGTCCGCCCCGTGACAGCGGCCTCGAGTGCCCCGCGCGCCAGGCGCACGCGGACGGCGTCCCCGGTGGCGACGTCGTCGGACGACAGCAGCACGCCTCCGTCGGCGCGCTGCACCACGGCATAGCCGCGGGCGAGCGTCGACAGGGGGGAGAGGGCGCGGACCTGAGCCTCCAGACGGTCGACCTGGCCGGCGGCGCGCAGCAGGGCGGCGTCCAGGCAGTGCCGGGCGTGGCGCACGTGCTGGGCGATCTCGCGCTCCCGGACGTCGACGGTCGTCTGGGGGTGGGCCAGCGCCGGCCTCGACCGCAGCGCGTCCAGGCCGTGCTGCTCCCGTTCGACCCGAGCCGCCACGGCGCCGCGCATGCGGCGGCGGGCCTGGTCCAGGCGCAGCCGCTCCTCGGCGACGTCCGGCACGATGCACTTCGCCGCGTCGGTCGGCGTCGACGCGCGCAGGTCCGCGACGAGGTCGACCAGCGGCGCGTCCGTCTCGTGGCCGATGGCGCTGACCAGCGGCGTCGTGCACGCCGCGGCCGCCCGCACCAGCGCCTCGTTGCTGAAGGGGAGCAGGTCCTCGACGGACCCGCCGCCGCGGGCGAGGACGATCACCTCGACCTCGGGGCGGGCGTCGAGGTCGGCGAGGGCTGCGCTCACCTCGCGCACGGCGTCGACGCCCTGGACCGCCACCTCGCGGATCTCGAACCGGACCTGCGGCCAGCGGGCCCGCGCGTTGACGACCACGTCGTGCTCGGCCTTGGACTCCCGCCCGCACACGAGGCCGACGACGGCGGGGAGGAACGGCAGGGGGCGCTTGCGGTCGTCGTCGAAGAGGCCCTCGGCCGCGAGCACCCGCCGCAGCTGGTCGATGCGTGCGAGGAGCTCGCCGACCCCCACCTGCCGCACGGCGGTGGCCCGCATCGACATCCGGCCCGTCTTCACCCAGAACTCCGGCTTGGCCTGCACCACCACGTGGTCGCCCACCTCGGGCTTGTGGTGCAGGCCGTCGAAGACGCGCGTGAGCATGTGCACCGGCAGCGAGGCCTCGGCATCGGTGTCGCGCAGCGTCACGAACTGCATGCCCGCCCGGGGTCGGTAGGTGTGCTCGACGACCTGGCCCTCGACCCACACCAGCGACATCTTCGCGACGTAGTCCCGGATCTTCGCGGACAGCAGGCGCACCGGCCAGGGCCGCTCGGCCGTGGTCTCACGGGCGAGCTCGGGCAGGGGCTGCGGCTGGGTTTCCGGCTGGGACACGTCCGACACGGCGTCCAGCATGCCCCACGCCCCTGACGGGCACGTCAGACCCCCGTCACAGGACGTCCACACGGGCCCACCTAGACTGGCCGCGTGACTGCGACCGCTCCGGCCCCCACCCTCCCGACGTCGACCAAGCGCGTGCTGCTGGCCGCGCCGCGCGGCTACTGCGCGGGGGTCGACCGCGCGGTGGTGGCCGTGGAGAAGGCGCTCGAGACCTACGGCGCGCCGGTGTACGTCCGCAAGGAGATCGTGCACAACAAGCACGTCGTGGAGACGCTGCGCGAGCGCGGTGCGATCTTCGTCAACGAGACGGACGAGGTGCCCGAGGGCGCGCGTCTGGTGTTCTCCGCGCACGGCGTCTCTCCTGCGGTCCGCGAGTCCGCGGCGGCCCGCAGCCTGGAGACCATCGACGCCACCTGCCCCCTGGTCACCAAGGTGCACAAGGAGGCCGTGCGCTTCGCCGGCGACGACTACGACATCCTCCTCATCGGCCACACCGGGCACGAGGAGGTCGAGGGCACGGCCGGCGAGGCGCCCGACCACGTGCAGGTCGTGAACTCCCCGGACGAGGTCGACCAGGTGGAGGTCCGCGACCCGCACAAGGTCGTCTGGATCTCGCAGACGACGCTGTCCGTGGACGAGACCATGGAGACCGTGCGACGGCTGCGCGTCCGCTTCCCCGAGATGCAGGACCCGCCGAGCGACGACATCTGCTACGCCACGCAGAACCGGCAGGTCGCGGTGAAGAAGCTCGCCCCGGAGTGCGACGTCGTGATCGTCGTCGGCTCGGCGAACTCGTCGAACTCGGTGCGTCTCGTCGAGGTCGCGCTGCAGGCGGGTGCGCGCACCGCGTACCGCGTGGACCGGGCGACGGAGATCGACGACGCCTGGCTGGACGGCGCGAAGACGGTGGGCGTCACCTCGGGAGCGTCGGTGCCGGAGATCCTCGTCCAGGACGTCATCGCCCACCTCGACGCGCACGGCTTCGGCGCCGTCGAGGAGGTGCGGACCGCCACGGAGGACCTGATGTTCTCCCTGCCGCGCGAGCTGGCACGAGGCCTCAAGGCCGCGGGCCAGGAGGAGAAGCGGCCCCGCCGCGGCGCGCGCACCGCGCTGCCCGTCGAGCCCGCCTGACGTGCGCCGTCGGCGGCGGCCCCTGCGGGCTCAGCCGGCGGCGGAGTCGTCCTGGGCCTCCTGGCCGGCGCGTTCGAGCGCGTCCCGGTCCGCCGTCACGAGCGAGTCCACCGACGCCCGGTCGTCCTCGACGCTCAGGTCGCCCAGAGCGACGACGGCGCCCTCGGCGGCGGCGAGCAGCTCGGGCCGGGTGATCGGCCGCGGCACCTCCTGGAGGCCCCTGACCTCCTCGATCTCGTCCTTGCCGTCGACGACGTCGAGCTCGACCATCCGGCGCGCCGAGACGAGCACGTTGCGCTCCAGGGACCCGACCATCGAGTTGTACGCCTTGGTCGAGCTCTCGAGCGAGCGTCCCATCTTGGTGATGTGGCCGGTCATGGTCACGATCCGGGAGTGCAGCTGCTTGCCGACCTTGAGGACCTCCTGCGCGTTGTCGGCGAGAGCCTGCTGCCGCCACGCGAACGCGACCGTCCGCAGCAGCGCGAGCATGGTGGCCGGGCTCGCGAGGAGCACGTTCTTGCGCGCGGCCTCCTCCATGAGCGACGGGTCGCGTTCCAGGGCGGCGGCGAGGAAGGCCTCGGCCGGCACGAACATCACCACGAACTCCGGGGCGTGGTCGAAGAGGTCCCAGTACCGCTTCGACGCGAGGTCGTCGACGTGCTTGCGCACGTGGCGCACGTGGGCGTCCATCCGCTGCTCGCGGACCGCAGGGTCGGACGCCTGCTGGGCCTCCAGGTAGCCGAGGAACGCCACCTTCGAGTCGACGACGACGTTCTTGCCCCCCGCCAGGTTGATCACCATGTCGGGCCGGAGCACGTCGCCGTCCTCGTTCGTCGCCTGCACCTGGACGTCGAAGTCGACGCGCTCCATCATCCCGGCGGCCTCGACCACCCGCTGGAGCTGGAGCTCGCCCCAGGCACCCCGCGTCTGCGAGGAGCGCAGCGCGGTGACCAGGTCGCTGGTGCCCTGCCGCAGCTCGGCGTTGGCCAGCGTGAGCTGCCGCAGGTGCTCGCCCAGGGCGGACGATCCCTCCGCGCGCGCCTTCTCCGCCGCGACGACCTCCTCGCGGACCTTCTCGAGGCTCTTGCCGAGCGGGTCGACCAGCGCCCGGAAGGCCTGCTCGCGCTGGGCCAGGGTCTCGTCGTTCTTCTGCGTGCTGCGCTGCAGCCGCTCGTCCGCGAGGTCGAGGAACTGCTTCTGGTTGGCGGCCAGCGCGTCGTTGGCCAGCGCGCGGAACCGCTGCGCCGCCGCCTCCTGGTCGCCCTTCGCCTCGGCGAGCTGTCGCTCGAGGTCCTCCCGGACCTGGGCCAGCAGGCGGTCCGCCTGCTGACGCGCCTCTGCCACGCGCCGGTCCGCCTCGTCGCGAGCGCGGTCCAGGTCGCGCTCGGCCAGCTCGCGCTGCTCCGCCAGGCGGCGCTCCGCCTCGTCGCCGGCCTGCCCGAGCCTGCTGCGCAGCTCGGCGGCGTCCCGCCGCACGGACTCGAGCTCGCCGTGCTCGCGCAGCCGCTCCATCTCGTGCGAGCGCCCCGCGCGGGCTGCGCGGTTGGCGTGCCACAGCCAGCCCACCAGCGTGCCGACCACGAGGGCGCCGACGATGAGGAGCAGAGCGAGGGTCGTCGTCATGGGCACACCGTTTCACGCCGCACCGACAGGACGGAGCGTCCACGCGACGAGCGTGCTGACTTGATCCTCAAGACGAGGACTTGAGGATCAAGTCTGCACGCTCGATGCACGGGCCGGTCGCCGCCCACTACGGTTGACCCGTGAGCGACCAGACCGGGCCGCCGCCCGCCGCCCCCGCACCCGTCCCGCCCGACCTCGGCGCCGCGCTCAGCCTGCGCGGGCTGTGGAAGCGGTTCGGGCAGAAGATCGCCGTCGCCGGCGTCGACCTCGACGTGCCGACCGGGTCGTTCTTCGGACTCGTCGGGCCCAACGGCGCCGGCAAGACGACCTCGCTGTCGATGGCGACCGGGCTGCTGCGCCCCGACTTCGGCTCGGTGCACGTGCACGGCACCGACCTGTGGGCGCGGCCCGACGCGGCGAAGGCCACGCTGGGCGTCCTGCCCGACGGGGTGCGGCTCTTCGACCGCCTCACGGGGGCGCAGCTGCTCACCTACGCAGGGCTCCTGCGCGGGCTGGACCGGGACACCGTCGCGGAGCGCACCGAGGACCTGCTGCGGGCGATGGACCTCGCCGGCGACCGGGACACGTTCGTCGTCGACTACTCCGCCGGCATGACGAAGAAGATCGGCCTCGCCTCGGCGATGATCCACGCCCCGCGCGTGCTCGTCCTCGACGAGCCGTTCGAGGCCGTGGACCCGGTGAGCGCGGCGAACATCCGCGACATCCTGCACGCCTACGTCCACGACGGCGGCACGGTCGTCGTGTCGAGCCACGTCATGGACCTGGTGCAGCGGATGTGCTCGCACGTGGCGGTCATCGCCGGCGGGCACGTGCTCGCCGCCGGGACCGTCGCCGAGGTGCGGGGCGAGCAGAGCCTCGAGGACCGGTTCGTGGACCTCGTGGGCGGCCGCCGGGAGTCGGAGGGACTGGCGTGGTTGCGCAGCTCGTCCGCCTCAAGCTGACCCTCCTGGCCAACACGTTCCGCCGGAGCGTGTGGCAGACGATCGGGCTCGTCGTCGCCTCCCTGTACGGGCTGGGCGTGCTGGTGCTCGTGCTGGTCGGCGCCGTCGCGGGCGGCGCCGCCGACCCCGAGCTCACCGGACAGGTGGTCACCGTCGTCGGGGCGCTGGTGGTCCTCGCGTGGTGGCTCGTGCCCGTCCTCGCGTTCGGCGTGGACGCGACGCTCGACCCGCGCCGCTTCGTCACGTTCGCCATCCCGCGGCGCACGATGCTCGTCGGCCTGGCGCTGGGTGGCCTGGTGTCGGTGCCCGCGGCGGTGACGACGCTCGGGGCGCTCGGCGTCTCGCTCGCGTGGTGGCGCAACCCCGCCGCGCTGGTGGCCGCCCTCGTCGGCGGCGTCCTGGCGACCGCGCTGTGCGTGGTGGGCTCGCGCGCGACGACGACGGCGCTCGCGCCGCTGCTGGACTCGCGCCGCTACCGCGAGGTGCTGGCCGTCGTGGCCGTGGTTCCCCTCGTCCTCATCGGCCCGGCGTTCGGCTGGCTCGCCGGTGGCTTCGAGGGCACGGCCGACGCGGCCGGCGGCCCCGGCGCCGTCCTCGGCCCGCTGGCGCAGGTGGTGGGATGGACGCCGCTCGGCGCCCCCTGGGCGCTGCCGTCGGCCGTGCACGACGGTGCCTGGATGCTGGCCTTGGCGCGCCTGCTGATCGCCCTCGGCACGCTCGCGCTCGCATGGGTCGTGTGGGACCGGGCGCTCGCGCGCGAGCTCGTGACGCCCCGGGGCGGGGGCGCGGCCTCGGCCGCCAAGGGGCTGGGCTGGTTCGGTCGGCTTCCCGCGACCCCCACGGGCGCCGTCGCGGCGCGTGCCGCGACGTACTGGCTGCGCGACCCGCGCTACGCGGCGTCGGTCGCGATGGTGCCGCTGGTGCCGCTGGTGCTCCTCGTGGTCGGCCTCGGCAACGGGATGGGCGGCGCGTTCCTGCTGGTCATGGCCCCGCTGGCGGCGTGGCTGCTCGGGTTCGGCATCTCGAACGACATCGGCTACGACAACACCGCGTTCGCGCTGCATGTCGCGACGGGCACGCCGGGCCGCGCCGACAGGTGGGGGCGCGTGCTGCCGGTCCTGGTCGGCGGGGTGCCGCTGACCGTGGCGTTCGCGCTGGTCGGCTGCGCCGTGGCCGGGCGGTGGGACGCGCTGCCCGCCCTGCTCGGCCTCACGGCGGGCACATTGGGCGCGGCGCTCGGGATCTCGAGCGCGGTCTCCGCTCGGCTGGTCTACCCCGTGCCGAAACCTGGGGACAGCCCGTTCAAGACGCCGCAGGGCGCGACGATGGCGACCATGGTCGCCCAGCTGGCGGCGATGGGGATCATCTTCGCGGTGTGCGTGCCCACGCTGGCGCTCGCGGTGCCCGCGATCCTGCTGCCGCAGGCCGCGCTCGGGTGGGCGGCGCTGGGCGTCGGGCTGGTCACGGGGGCCCTCGTCCTCCTGCTCGGGGTGCGCTGGGGCGCCCGCACCTACGACCGCCGGCTCCCCGAGCTGCTGCAACAGGTGATGGCTTTCGGCTGACGTTCCGACGGCACGGGACCCGCGATCCTGTGGACCCGGTCACGGTCTCGCCAAGGAACCTTTGCGACAATGGTGGACGTGACGTCCCTGAGCCCCGAGCACCTGCCCCTCCCCGAGCGCTGGACGGCCTCGGTCCCCGACCTCGGCGACCTGCCGCGTCTCGGTGAGCTCCGCGGCACCGTCGCGGCGCCCTTCACCGGCTCGTCCGTGGTGAACCAGGAAGCCCTCGCGGCCGAGGTGACCGGACCGATGTCGTGGACGCGGCGCCAGCTGGTGGCGCGCGACCCGGAAGGCGTGATCCGGGCCTGGGCCACGGCGCACGACCGGGCCGCCGGGCGCGTCGTGGTGAGCGTGGACGTCGACCGCGACGTGCCGCAGGCGGACGACCTGGCGGCCGCGTGCTACGCCTGGGGGGCGCAGCAGGGTCGGGCCCTCGCGGCCCAGCGCGGGCTGGCGCGCACCCAGCTCGACGCCGGTGCGTACGCCGGAGACGTGACCCAGCGTCGCTGGCTCGACGCCGCGGGGTACGTCCTGGCGCGCTCCTGGCTGCAGATGAGCCGCCCCGTGGTGCCCGAGGAGGCGTTGCGCGGCGTCCTGCCGGACCCACGGCCGGGGGTGACGGTGCGCCGGGTCGCCACCCACGACGACGGCCTGCCGGTCGCCGAGGACCTGCAGACCGTGCACCGCGTGCTCGAGAGCGCGTTCGAGGACCACTTCAACTCCTACCGCGAGAGCTTCGGCGAGTTCCTGGTGCGGCTGCGGGCCGACCCGGGGCACCGCTGGGACCACTGGTGGCTGGCGTTCGTCGACGACCCGGAGCGCCCCGAGGACGAGCCGGAGCCGATGGGAGCGCTCGTCGGCGCGGCCCTGCCCTCGGGACCGTCGGGCAAGGAGGGCAGCTACGTCGAGTACCTCGGCGCGGACCGCCGGGCGCGCGGCCGCGGGGTCGCGACGGCCCTGCTGCTCGCCGTCGTCCAGGACGCGGCGGCACGCGGGCGCGACCGCGTCGGCCTCGAGGTCGACGCCGACAGCCCGACCGGTGCCGCGGCGCTCTACGAGAGCTGGGGCTGGCGCACGTCGTACGTCACGGAGTCGTGGCACCAGGACGTCGACGCCTGACAGGCCGCGCGGGTGTCGGTGGCCCCGCCTACCGTCGGCGCATGGCAGATCACGGGACACGGTTCGGGCCGGACGACGAGCTGCGGGGCGCCCGGTTCGTCGAGGCCGACCTGACGGGGGCCACCTTCCGCCTCGCCCGGCTCGACGGGGCACGGTTCGACCAGACCTTCATGCCCGGCGCGGTGCTGCGCGGCGTCGACCTCACGGACGGGGACGTCGACGGCGAGATCACCGGGCTGCGGGTCAACGGCGTCGAGGTCGTGCCGCTGATCGAGGCCGAGCTGAACCGGCGGTACCCGGGTCGCGAGCAGGCCCGGTCGGCGGACCTCGCCGAGCAGCGCGCGTCGCTCGAGGCGGCGCTGCGGGCGTGGGACGCGCACCTCGCGCGCACGGCCGCCCTGGCCCCCGGGGCCGTCGACGCCTCGGTCGACGGCGAGTGGTCGACGGCGCAGACGCTGCGCCACCTGGTGTTCGCCATGGACGGGTGGGTGCTGTACGGCCTGCGGGGGATCGACGACGCCTTCTGGTACGCAGGGCTGCCGTTCACCGAGTACGAGCCCGAGGTGGCGCGGCTCGGCGTCGACCTCGCGGCGCAGCCCTCGCTGGAGGAGACCCTCGCCGCCCACGCCGACCGTGTCGCGCAGGTGCTCGCCCTCTACGACGACCTCGCGGGCTCTGACGCGACTGCCCGGGCGCCGCGCCTCCCGCCGTGGGCTCCCGAGGGCTTCACCCGCGCGGTCTACCAGAGCCTCGGCGTCGTCGCGGGCGAGCACTGGGCGCACCTGCGGTTCGTGGAGCGCGACCTGGCGACGCTCGAGGACCGCGCCCGGGCTGCCGGGTAGGGCACGCCACGTAGACTCTCCCGACGTGGCACTCACCATCGGCATCGTCGGCCTGCCCAACGTCGGCAAGTCCACGCTCTTCAACGCACTGACCCGCAACCAGGTGCTCGCGGCGAACTACCCGTTCGCGACGATCGAGCCCAACGTCGGCGTGGTCCCGCTGCCCGACCCCCGGCTCGACACGCTCGCCGGGATCTTCAGCAGCGAGCGCACCCTGCCCGCCACCGTGTCGTTCGTCGACATCGCGGGCATCGTCAAGGGCGCCTCCGAGGGGGAGGGCCTGGGCAACAAGTTCCTCGCGAACATCCGCGAGGCCGACGCGATCTGCCAGGTCACCCGCGTGTTCGACGACGGCGACGTCGTCCGCGTGGAGGGGTCCGTGGACGCCGAGGGCGACATCGAGACCATCTCCACCGAGCTGATCCTCGCCGACCTCCAGACGCTGGAGAAGGCGCTGCCGCGGATGGAGAAGGAGGTCAAGATCAAGCGGGGCGACGCCGCGCTGTTCGCGGCCGCCACCACCGCGCAGAAGGTGCTCGAGTCGGGCACCACCCTCTTCCAGGGTGCGAAGGCCGCGGGTCTTGAGCTGGCCGACGTCGCGTCGCTCCAGCTGCTGACGGCCAAGCCGTTCATCTACGTCTTCAACACCGACGAGGCCGGCCTCGCCGACCAGGGGATGCAGCAGCGTCTGCGCGACCTGGTCGCCCCGGCCGACGCCGTCTTCCTCGACGCGAAGTTCGAGTCGGAGCTCGTCGAGCTCGACCCGGAGGACGCCCGCGAGATGCTCGCCGACTCCGGTCAGGAGGAGGCGGGCCTCGACCAGCTCGCCCGCGTGGGCTTCCACACCCTCGGTCTGCAGACGTACCTCACCGCCGGCCCCAAGGAGTCGCGCGCCTGGACGATCCGCAAGGGCTGGACCGCCCCGCAGGCTGCCGGCGTCATCCACACGGACTTCGAGCGCGGCTTCATCAAGGCGGAGGTCATCTCGTTCGACGACCTCGTCGAGGCGGGCTCCGTGCAGGCAGCCCGTTCGGCGGGCAAGGCGCGCGTCGAGGGCAAGGACTACGTCATGCAGGACGGCGACGTCGTCGAGTTCCGCTTCAACGTCTAGTCCGACGTCTCATGGCGGGCGACGAGATGACCGAGGCGGACCGCCGGACGTCGACACCGACGTCGGGCGACGGGCACGGCAGCGAGGCCTGGGCGCCGGCGGTGGTGCTGCGCCGCGGGGAGGTCGCCGACATCCCCGCCCTGCTCGCCTTCTGGGCCGTGGCGGGCGAGAACGCGTCCCGGCCGGCCGACGACGCGACGATGGTCGAGAACCTGCTCGGGCGAGACCCGGACTGTCTCCTCGTGGCCGAGCAGGCGGGCGTGATCGTCGGCACCGTGATCGCCGGCTGGGACGGCTGGCGCGCCCACCTGTACCGGCTGGCGGTCGACCCGGGGTGTCGTGGACAGGGCGTCGGACGTCGGCTGGTCGAGGCGGCAGAGGACCGGTTACGGACCCTGGGGGCGATCCGGTTCGACGCCATGGTGCTCTCCGAGAACGCGCTCGGCGCCCATGCCTGGGCGGCGATGGGGTACCGCCCTCAGGACGACTGGACCCGGTGGGTACGGCCGGCCTGAGAGGACGCGTCGTGGCTCAGTCGGTCGGCCGCGGCAGCTGCGGGTAGCCCGCGACCGGGTACACGCCGATCGCGAACCCGTGCACCACCTCGCCCTGCCGGGGGAGGGTGTCGAACTCCTCCACCAGCGCCGCCATGCGCTGCCAGAACTCCTCCTTCTGCTGCTCGTCGATCCGGGCGTGCCGGATGAAGCCCCACAGCTGTCCCTCCAGGTAGGCCGGCCGGGACTCGCGGGCGGCGACCTCGAGGTCGTTGAAGTCCAGCGGTCGGCCCTGTCCGCCGACGTCGGGCGCCGCGCCGTCGTGCCCGTCGAGCGAGACGTGGAACATCCGGGCGGTCCGGCCGTAGAACGCCTCGTCGATCGCGCGCACCCGCCGCGTCCGCACCACCCGCAGCAGGCCGGCCTCGGTGAGCACCTTGACGTGGTGGGCGACCGTGCTCTTGGGCCGGTCGACGGCGGTGCTGAGCTCGGTGACGCTCGCAGCCCGCTCGTGGAGCAGGCCGAGGATCGTGGTGCGCAGGGGGTTGCCGAGCGCGCGGACCTGGGCCGCGTCGGTCAGGACGCGGCGGTCCTCCAGGTCGTAGTCGGGGGTCTTGCCGTCCATGGTCGACCATACTAACGTTCTAGAACGTTCGGCATTTCTGGTTCATTGGAGGGTGTCATGGCCGAGATCGTCCTGTTCCACCATGCGCAGGGGCTCACACCGGGGGTGCGTGCGTTCGCCGGGGAGCTGTCCGCCGCCGGCCACACCGTGCACGTCCCCGACCTGTTCGAGGGGCGCACGTTCGACGACGTCGAGTCCGGCGTCGCGCACGCCCGGCAGATCGGGTTCGACACGGTGGTCGCCCGAGGGGTCGCGGCGGCGGAGGGGCTTCCTGCCGGAGTCGTCTACGCCGGGTTCTCGATGGGGGTGATGCCCGCGCAGCAGCTCGCGCAGACCCGTCCCGGGGCGCAGGCGGCGGTCTTCGTCGACGGGTGCCTTCCCGTCGCCGAGTTCGGCGCATGGCCCGACGGCGTGCCGGTCCAGGTCCACGGCGGCGTGGACGACGAGTGGTTCGCCGAGGACCTGCCGGCGGCCCGCGAGCTGGCCGACACCACGCCGCTCGCCGAGCTGTTCCTCTACCGCGGCACGGCCCATCTGTTCGCCGACTCGTCGCTGAGCGGCTACGACGCGGAGGCGGCGGCGTTGCTGCTCGGCCGGGTGCGGGACTTCCTGGCGACGCTCTCGTGAGCGCCGCGGCACCGAGCGGGCAGCGTCGTCGGGCGAACGTCGGCCGGGTGCCGATACTGAGGGCATGAGCCTGTACGACGACGTCGGGGGCTTCGACGTCCTCCTGGCGGTGTGCCGACGGTGGAACGCGCTCTGTCTGGCGGACCCGGTGGCCTCGCACCCGTTCTCGCACGGCACGCTGCACCCGCAGCACGACGAGCGGCTCGCGGCGTACCTCGCGGAGGCGTTCGGCGGCCCGCGGCTGTACACCGGGGGCTACGGGGACGAGTCGAGGATGCAGCGCATGCATGCCGGCAACGGGGAGCACCCCGACCTCGACGAGGTCTGCGTCACCCTGTTCCGGCGTGCGCTGGACGACGTCGGGGTGGGGCCGGAGGTCGGTGCTCGCGTCGGCGACTTCTTCGAGCGGCAGACGGTCGCCATGCGCGCCTACGGCCGTGGCCGCGACGCCGTGCCCGCCGGGCTGCCCCTGCCGCAGGCCTGAGGTCGGCCCGGAGCCGGGTCACCCAGGGAGCGGGCCTACCATCGCCGGGTGCCGACGATCGTGCTGACCACCGTGATCCCGTCGTCCGCGGAGTCCTGCTTCGCGGCGAGCCTGTCGGTGGACGCGCACGCCGCGTCGATGAGCCGGTCGGGGGAGCGCGCCGTCGGCGGTGTGACGACCGGGGTCATGGGGCCCGGCGACACCGTCACCTGGCGGGCACGGCACTTCGGCGTCCCGTTCCGGATGACGTCGCGGATCAGCACCCACGACGCGCCGCACCGGTTCGTCGACGAGCAGGTCGCGGGACCGTTCCGGCGGTGGTGGCACGAGCACCGGTTCGAGCCGGTGCCCGGTGGCACCCGGATGACCGACACGGTCGAGTTCACGTCCCCCGCAGGACCGCTGGGCCGGCTGGTGGACCGCGTGGTCCTGACCCGCTACATGACGAGGCTCCTGCGCACGCGCAACCAGTGGCTCGTCGAGGCGCTCTCGCCGCGCGGCTGATCGGGGGCGCCACGCCCGGCGTCGCCGGCGTGGGGCACGCCACACGACACGGTCGTGCGCGTGGCCGGTCGGGGTATCGATGCAGGTCAGAGACCTGCTCGCCGTCGTGACCCCGCGCGTCGCCCGGTCGCTGCGCCGCGCGGGGACAGCCGGCGCCCAGTCGGGCTGCCTACCCTCCCTGTGATGTTGCTCCAGGCTCCTACCTCGCCCCCGGGCGCCCTCGACCGCCCGCGCCCTGCGGCGAGGGGTGAGGGCCGATTCGGGCCGGCTCCCTCGCACGACGAGCCGCTCTCCCGGCTGACGTCGGCGCCCGCGCTGCTGGTCGGTCTGGTCGTCGTGACCCTCCTCGCGGCGGGGCCGTCCCAGCGGCTCGACGAGGCCGCGCACGGGCACTGGGCCAGAGAGCTCACCCCGAGGCTGCAGCCTTTCATCCAGCACGTGCTCGACCCGATCGCCGGGCAGGCGGTCTGCCTGCCGGTGCTCGCGGTGGTCGCCGTGGCCCTGTCATGGCGGCGTCGCACCTGGCGTCCCCTGTGCTGCGCGGCCATGGCCGAGCTCGCGTTCTACGGCGGGGTCGGCCTGCTCAAGGTGGTCCTCGCCCGCCCGGCGCCGACCACGGACGACGCCGACCTCTTCGACGGCGGCCTGCGCCAGCTCGGCTGGAACGGGATCAGCTTTCCCTCGGGGCACGCGTCGGAGGCGGTGCTGGTCTACGGGACGGCCGTGTACCTGGTGGGACGGTGGACGGCGACGTCGGCGCGCACGATGCGTGCCCTGCGGTTCGGGGTGGGCGCGATCGCGACCAACGCCGTGGCGGTGTCGTACTACCTCGGCTGGCACTGGGTCACGGACCTCGTGGGCGGCCTGCTGGTCGGCGGCCTCCTGCTGCGCCTGCTCGTCGAGTCAGACCGCGGCGACTGGCGGGTCCTGCGCCGGACCTCCCGCGGGCATCGTCCCTGAACCGCTCCGACCCGCGGCTTGCGGACTCCGTGGCGCCGGACGAATTCCGTTGCCCGGGGGCGAGCGCCTCTGGAAGGGTGTCCGCCGTGAACTCACCCCTTCCCGGCTCGCCGACCGGCGCAGCCCCCGCGAGCCTCCTGGCTGCCTACGACACCCAGCTGCGTACCGATGCGGAGGCCCCCGGTGCCCTGGCCGTGAGCCGGCTCGGGCCTGTGCGTCTCGTGACCTTCGGCGGTGGCCGGGGCTTCATCACCTATCGCGACCTCGGTGGGGCGGACGCGGCCACGATCCGAGGCTTCGTCGCCGCGGCGCTCGCGCACTTCCGCGACGACGCCACGATCTCGCGGGTCGAGTGGAAGACGCGGGGGCACGACGTCGCCCCGGGGCTGCACGAGGCGCTCGTCGACCACGGCTTCGTGCCCGAGGAGCCGGAGTCGATCATGATCGGGGAGGTGAGCTCCCTGGTCGCCGAGGTGCCGCTGCCTGCGGGGGTGACCCTCCGCCAGGTCACGGAGGAGGCGGACGTGCGCGCCATGTCGGCGATGGCCGACGAGGTGTTCGGTGACGACCCCGCCACCTCCGGCCACGCCGACGACATCCTGCGCCGCCAGGAGCTCTACCCCGAGATGGAGCTGTGGGTCGCCGAGGCCGACGGCCGGGTGGTCAGCGCCGGGCGCCTCGAGCCGGTGGCGGGCACCGAGTTCGCCGGCCTGTGGGGCGGGTCCACCCGCCCGGAGTGGCGCGGCCGCGGGATCTACCGGGCGCTCACCGCCGCGCGGGCGAGGTCCGCCCTGGCACGGGGCAAGCGGTACATGCACAGCGACTCCACGGAGTTCTCCCGGCCGATCCTGGAGCGGTCCGGGCTGGTCAAGGTGTCCACCACGACGCCGTACGAGTGGCGCCGCTGACGCTTCCTGAGGGCGGCCGAGGCGTGGGACGGCGTGTCCCGCAGGTTGCGACGAGATACCGGAATGGTCACGGTTCCAGGCGCAAACCGGACCAAGGGTATGACCGGGGCCCCAGACGTGACTAGGCTCACCGGCGCACAGTGCAGTGCGCGCGCACACGCGCCTGTACCTCATCGAGGGGCGACCCCTTCCGATGAGCGACCCAACTCAGGAGGACACGTGACACCTCGACGACGACTTGCAGGCATCGGGGCCTTCACCCTGGCCTCGGCCCTGCTGCTGTCTGCGTGCGGTGGCGGATCCGGGGACAACCCCGAGGCCACGGGCGGCGACGGCGGCCCGACGACCGGCATCGTGACGGTCAGCAACGGCGAGCCGCAGAACCCGCTCATCCCCACGATGACCAACGAGACCTACGGCTCGAAGGTCATCAACAACCTCTTCGCCGGCCTGGTGTACTACGACGCCGACGGCGCCGTGAAGAACGAGATGGCCGAGTCCATCGACACCGAAGACCAGCAGACCTACACGATCAAGATCAAGGACGGCTGGAAGTTCACGGACGGCACCCCGGTGACGGCCGACAGCTACGTGAAGGCGTGGAACTACGGCGCCAAGCTGTCGAACAAGCAGAACCTGTCGTACTTCTTCGAGCCCATCGAGGGCTTCTCGTACGAGAAGGACTCGGAGCTGACGGGCCTCAAGGTCGTGTCGGACACCGAGTTCACGGTGAAGCTGATGCAGCCCGAGTCCGACTTCAAGACCCGTCTCGGCTACGCGGCGTTCATGCCGCTGCCGGACTCGTTCTTCGACGACCCGAAGGCCTTCGGTGAGAAGCCGGTCGGCAACGGCCCGTACATGCTGGACTCGTGGGAGCACAACCAGCAGATCTCGCTGCGCCCGAACAAGGACTACCAGGGTGCGCGCAAGGTCCAGAACGGTGGCATCGACCTGATCGCCTACACCGAGGAGGACACCGCGTACAACGACCTCCTCTCGGGCAACCTGGACATCGTCACCAACGTCCCGTCGTCGGCCTTCGCCACGTTCGAGGACGACCTGGGCGACCGTGCGGTCAACCAGCCGTCGGCCGTCATCCAGGTCGTCAACGTCCCGGAGTACCTGCCCGAGTGGGGCGGCGAGGCGGGGCACATGCGTCGCCAGGCCGTCTCGATGGCCATCAACCGTGACGAGATCACCAAGACGATCTACAACGGCTCCCGCACGCCGGCCACCGACTTCACGTCTCCCGTGATCGACGGCTGGTCGGACGACATCCCGGGCAACGAGGTCCTCAAGTACGACCCCGAGAGGGCCAAGCAGCTGTGGGACCAGGCCGAGGGCATCTCGAAGTTCGGTGACAAGGCGATCACCATCGCCTCGAACGCGGACTCCGACCACCAGACCTGGGTCGACGCGGTCTGCAACAACATCCGCAGCGCCCTCGGCGTCGACTGCGAGTTCGCCCCGTTCCCCACGTTCGACGAGTTCCTCGACGCGCGTGACAACCAGACCCTCAAGGGCCTGTTCCGTGGCGGCTGGCAGGCCGACTACCCGGCCATGAGCAACTTCCTCGGGCCGATCTACGGCACGGGTGCGGGCTCGAACGACGCGCAGTACTCGAGCAAGGAGTTCGACGCCAAGCTCAAGGAGGCGAACGGCGCCGACACGCCCGAGAAGGCGATCGCGCTCTACAAGGAGGCCCAGACGATCCTGTTCAAGGACATGCCTGGCATCCCGCTCTGGTACCAGAACGTCACCGCCGGCTACGGCGAGGACGTCGACAACGTGGTGTTCGGCTGGGACAGCGACCCGCTGCTGTACCAGGTCACGAAGAACTCGTGACCCCCATCCGATGACGACCGTCGACCCAGGGCATCCTGGACGGACACCCCGTCCGCGAGCCCTGGGTCGGCGGTCCGATTCGGAACCCGCCGACCGCGTCCTGTAGCGTCGCGGTCGGCCACCCGACCGTGATGGGGGCGGGGCGTGCCGACGACGCACGCTCCGCCCCCGTGGCTGTCCGGGCAACGACGGCCGGACAACGACCCGTAGCCCGGGGGATCCCCGGAGCGAACGAGGAGACAACACACATGCTCTGGTATCTCGGACGCAGGCTCTTGCAGATGATCCCTGTGTTCCTGGGGGCGACCCTCCTGCTGTACGCGATGGTGTTCCTCCGTCCCGGTGACCCCGTGGCCGGCCTGGGCGGGGAGCGCGGTCTCCCCGAGGCGGTCCAGGAGCAGATCCGCGCGGAGTACAACCTCGACAAGCCGTTCATCGTCCAGTACCTGCTGTTCCTGCGCGGGGTGTTCACGCTCGACTTCGGGGTGGACTTCCGCGGCCGCGAGATCACGGACGTGATGGCGCACGCGTTCCCCATCACCTTCCAGCTCGCGATCATGGCCCTCATCCTCGAGGGCGTGTTCGGCATCCTGTTCGGACTCATCGCCGGTATGCGCAAGGGCGGCATCTTCGACGGCACGGTGCTGGTCCTCAGCCTCGTGGTCATCGCGGTGCCGACCTTCGTCATCGGCTTCGTCCTGCAGTTCATCTTCGGCGTGAAGCTGGGGTGGTTCCCTGTCAGCGTCGGCAACGACCCAGGGTTGTACGAGCTGTTCTTACCCGCGGTGGTGCTGGCAGCGACGTCGTTCGCGTACGTGCTGCGGCTGACCCGCACGTCGGTGGGCGAGAACCTCAGCGCCGACTACGTGCGCACCGCGCGCGCCAAGGGCCTGAGCCGCACCCAGGTCACCGGCCGCCACGTGCTGCGCAACTCGCTCATCCCCGTGGTGACCTTCCTCGGCGCCGACCTCGGCAACCTCATGGCCGGGGCGATCGTCACCGAGGGCATCTTCAACATCCAAGGCGTCGGCGGAACGCTCTACCAGGCGATCATCCGCGGCGAGAACGTGACCGTCGTCGCGATCACCACGGTGCTGGTCCTCGTGTACATCCTCGCGAACCTGCTCGTCGACCTCCTCTACGCCGCCCTCGACCCGAGGATCCGTTATGCCTGAGAACCGTTTCGAGACCGTGCCCGGCGGGCGGCGACCCCGCCCCGGGCAGGAGCACTTCGCCGCCGCGGTGGACGAGGGCGGCCTCGGGGCCGTCGACGCGGTCCGGGCCGACGCGGCGCCCTCGAGCCTGTGGCGCGAGGCCTGGCGCGACATGCGCCGCCGCCCGCTGTTCTGGGTGTCGGCCGCGATCATCGTCCTCGTCGTCATCGTGGCCGCCTTCCCCGGCTGGTTCACGGACATCCACCCCCGGTACGAGTGCGAGCTGTCGAACTCCCTCGCGGGGCCGGAGCCGGGGCACATCTTCGGCTTCGACAAGCAGGGCTGCGACATCTTCTCCCGCACCATCTACGGCGCCCGCGCGTCGGTGCTCGTGGGCGTCATGTCGACCGTGATGGTCGTCATCATCGGCACCGCCATGGGTGCCGTCGCCGGCTACTACGGCGGCTGGTTCGACGCCGTCCTGTCGCGCATCACGGACATCTTCTTCGCCATCCCGCTGGTGCTGGCCGCCATCGTCTTCATGTCGGTCACGACCAACCGGACGAGCTTCACCGTCGCCTTCGTGCTCGCCGCGTTCGGGTGGACGTCCATCGCCCGCATCACGCGCGGCACGGTGATGTCCGTGAAGAACAACGAGTTCGTCACGGCTGCCCGCTCGCTCGGCATGGGCCGCGGCAAGATCCTGCTCCGGCACGTCCTGCCCAACTCGGCCGCGCCGATCATCGTGTACGCGACCGTCGCCCTGGGCACGTTCATCGTCGCCGAGGCGACGCTGAGCTTCCTCGGCATCGGCCTGCCGCCGAGCACGGTCTCGTGGGGCGGCGACATCAGCATGGCGCAGAGGTCCATCCGCGTGGCCCCGGAGATCCTCTTCTACCCGGCCGGCGGCCTGGCTCTCACGGTGCTCGGCTTCATCATGATGGGCGACGTGGTTCGCGACGCCCTCGACCCGAAGGCACGGAAGCGATGACGACACAGTTCCCCGTGACGAACGGCAACCCGCCCGCGGGTGGAGGCGACGGCTCGAGCTACGAGGCCGGGACCGACAAGCCCCTGCTCGAGATCCGCGACCTCGAGGTGACGTTCAACACCTCCGAGGGCGAGGTGCACGCCGTCCGCGGCGCGGACATCACGGTCTACCCCGGCCAGGCGGTCGCGATCGTCGGCGAGTCGGGATCCGGCAAGTCGACGACCGCGCACGCCGTGATCGACCTGCTGCCGGGCACCGGCAAGGTCACCGGCGGCAGCATCATGTTCGACGGCCGCGAGATCGTCGGCCTGCCCCGGACGGAGATCGAGGCGATGCGCGGCCGTGACATCGGCCTCGTCCCGCAGGACCCGATGTCCAACCTCAACCCGGTCTGGCGCATCGGCACCCAGATCGAGGAGGCGCTCAAGGCCAACGGCTTCGAGGGCGGCAAGCAGGAGCGCAAGGACCGCGTCGCGGGCCTGCTCCAGGAGGCCGGCCTGCCCGACGCCGAGCGGCGCGCGCGGCAGTTCCCGCACGAGTTCTCGGGCGGCATGCGGCAGCGCTCGCTCATCGCGATCGGCCTGGCCTCGCGGCCGAAGCTGCTCATCGCGGACGAGCCGACGTCGGCCCTCGACGTCACCGTGCAGCGGCAGATCCTCGACCACCTCGAGGTGCTCACGCAGGAGCTCGGCACCGCCGTCCTGTTCATCACCCACGACCTGGGCCTGGCCGCCGAGCGCGCCGAGCACCTCGTGGTGATGTTCAAGGGCCGTGTGGTCGAGTCGGGCCCCGCCCGGCAGATCCTCGCCGACCCGCAGCACCCGTACACGCGACGTCTCGTCGCCTCCGCGCCGTCGCTCGCGTCCCGCCGGATCCAGGTGGCGCGCGAGGCGGGCGAGGAGTCGGACGACCTGCTGGCCCCCGACCTCGACGCCACGGTGCCCCGCGCCGGGGCGCAGGCCGCCGGCACGTCGGACATCGTCGTGGCCCGGAACCTCACCAAGGTCTTCAACATCCGCGGTGGCAGGCCCGGGGCGTCGACGGAGTTCAAGGCCGTCGACGACGTGAGCTTCACCCTCAAGCGCGGGCACACGCTCGCGCTGGTGGGGGAGTCGGGCTCCGGCAAGTCGACCGCCGCGAACATGGTGCTCGGGCTGCTCGACGCCACGTCCGGCACGGTCGAGTTCGACGGCGCGGACATCTCGCGGTTCTCCACCAAGGAGGCCTTCGCGTTCCGCCGCCGGATCCAGCCGGTGTTCCAGAACCCGTACGGCTCGCTCGACCCGACGTACTCGATCTTCCGCTCCATCGAGGAGCCGCTCGCCCTGCACAAGGTGGGCTCCAGGAAGGAGCGCGAGAAGCGGGTGCGCGAGCTGCTCGACATGGTGGCGCTGCCCCAGTCGGCGATGCGGCGCTTCCCGAACGAGCTCTCGGGCGGCCAGCGCCAGCGCATCGCCATCGCGCGGGCGCTCGCCCTCCGTCCTGAGGTGATCGTGCTCGACGAGGCCGTGTCCGCCCTCGACGTGCTGGTCCAGGCGCAGATCCTCGACCTGCTGGGCAACCTGCAGTCGGAGCTGGGGCTGTCGTACCTGTTCATCACGCACGACCTCGCGGTGGTCCGCCAGATCGCCGACCAGGTCGTCGTCATGCAGACGGGCCGGGTCGTCGAGCAGGCCACCACCGACGAGGTGTTCGACAACCCGCGCGAGCAGTACACGCGTGACCTCCTGGCCGCCATCCCCGGCGCCGGCCTGGAGGGCGCCGCGATCGCGGGCTGACGC